>CAXUHU010000035.1:0-28558 GCA_964250925.1 uncultured Acetobacteraceae bacterium | reverse complement strand
CTAGAGCACGACAGCGTCCGGTAGCCGAAGCGTTCCTGCCTGGCCCGCTATTTCGGCGAGCGTGTCTGGCGGTCGAAGGTCGACCCGATGCGATCATGCCCCTCGCTGATCGAACGATTCATGAACCGCTTCTCTGCCCTCATGCTGCCTCCACGCGTCGTATGGGCCGCATCGGTTCCGGTGCAGCCGGCGCATCGCCCTCGCCTTCGGGGGTCAGCGCAAGCAGCAGCGCATCGCGCACGCCGGCCAGCTTGCGCTCGTTCTCGATCTTCAGGCCGAACACATCCTTCACATAAAACACATCGACCGCGCGCACCCCGTAGGTGGTCACATGGGCCGAGCCGATCTGAAGGCCTTGCTCGCTGATGGCCGAGGTGACGTCGTGCAGCAAGCCGGGCCGGTCGCGGCCGTTCACCTCCAGCACCGTGTAGCTGTTGGAGGCGCGGTTATCGATCACAACGCGCGGCGGCACGTGAATCGCGCGCATACGTCGGCCCAACAGGGCCTGCGCCAGTTTGGGAATTTCCTGGTCCAGCCGGATATGCCCGGATAGCGCCTGTTCGACTAATACGGCCAGCTTGGCGATGCGGTGCGGCTGATCGAAGGCGCCGCCGGCGGCATCCTGCACCCAGAACGTGTCGAGCGCACGGCCGTTTGTCATGGTGTGGATGCGCGCATCCACGATCGAGGCGCCGGCCATGGCCAAAGCCCCGGCGATCCGGCTGAACAGGCCGGGGTGATCGGGCGCGTAGATGGTAACCTCGGTCACGGCACGCGCGTGGCTTGGTTCGGTCACCACCGTCAGCGGCGCACCGCGCGCTTCGGCGTCGCGCACCATGCGCGCATGGCGCACATGCGTTTCGGGATCGAAGCCCAGCCAGTAGCTCGGATAGCCGAGGCCCGCAAAGGCGGCACGGTCGGCTTCGTTCCAGCCGCAAGCCGCCAGCAGATCCAGCGCCGCCTCACGCGCCCGTTTGACGCGCACGTCGCGCTCGGTCGTGGAAAGCCCGCCCGCCAGCACCTCGGCCACGCGCGCATACAGCTCGCGCAGCAGCGTCGCTTTCCAGCCGTTCCAGACCTTCGGCGACACCGCACGCATGTCGGCGACCGTCATGACCAGCAGCAGCTTCAGCCGCTCGGGCGATTGTACCATCTCGGCAACATCGAAGATCGTCTTGGGGTCATCGATGTCGCGCTTGAACGCCGTCTGGCTGAGCAGCAGGTGGTTCAGCACTAGCCAGGACACCATTTCCGTCTCCTCCGGCGTCAGGCCGAAACGCGGTCCCACTGCGGTTGCGATGTCGGCGCCCAGGATCGAATGATCGCCGCCGCGCCCCTTTGCGACGTCGTGCAACAGCATGGCCATGTAGAGCGCGCGGCGCGATTGCAGGTCCTCGATGATGCCGCTGGCCACCGGCGCCACGTCGGTCAGCTTGCCCCGTTCGAGGCTGTTGAGGATGCGTACCGCCTCGATCGTGTGCTCGTCGACGGTGAAGATGTGGTAGGTGTCGAACTGCATCTGGCCCACCACACGTGCCCAGTCGGGCAGCATGCGGCCGATGATGCCGGTCTCGTTCAGGATGGACAACCAGCGTGCGCCGTCTGGCCGGCTGTCCGGGTCCTGGCCGCACAGCAGGGAGAGCACGATGCCGCAGGCTTCGGCATCGTGCCGCAACGACACGGCGCGTCGTTCGTGTCGGATCATGGCGCGTATGGCCAGCGGGTGCAGCGCCAAGCGGCGGTCGCGGGCCAGCTTCAACATGCGCAGCATGCGGACCGGCTCGGCCTCGAAATCGTCCGGCCGGCCCGGCATGATCTGGCCGTCCGCCAGGACGAAACCGGCTTCAAGCAGCGCCCGGTCGGTTTGCACCTGCAGGGCCGGCTCTCCCATGGCGCGGCGCATCACCACGGGCTCGAGCACCAGCGTCAGCCGGGTCACGTCGCGGGCCGTCAGGAAGTAGTGGCGCATGAAGCGCTCCACCCCGTCCTGCATCCCGTGCCGCGTGTAGCCCATGCGGGCCCCGACCACGGGTTGCAGGTCGAAGGTCAGCCGGTCTTCGGACCGGCCGCTCACGTAATGCATGTGAAATCGCAGGGTCCAGAGGAAATCCCAGCTGCGGCGCAGGCGGCGCAGCTCCTGCGGGTCGAGCAGGCCGAGCTTGCCGTAAACCAGCTCGTTGGGTGTGAAGCTTCCATAGGCCGCACGCACCATCCAATACTGCGTCTGCAAGTCGCGCAGGCCGCCGCGGCCCTCCTTGATGTTGGGCTCGACCAGGAACGCACTCTCGCCGAAACGGCGGTGGCGCGCCTGGCGTTCGGCATGCTTGCCCGCCACGAACGAGGCCGAGCCAGAGGCTTGCACCGCCCGGCCGAACGCGGCCTGGAAAGCGTCGAACAGCGCCGCGTCGCCGGTCAGCAGCCTGGCATCGAGCAGGCTGGTCCGTATGGTCAGGTCGGCGTCCGAATCGGCCAGACACTGCGCGATGGAGCGCGTTGCATGGCCCACCTTCAGCCCCAAATCCCACAGGAAATACAGCATATATTCAACCACGCGCAGCGTCGTGGGCGAAGGCTGGTCCGGCGCCAGGAACAGCAGGTCAACATCGCTGAAGGGCGCCAGCATCGACCGCCCGTAGCCGCCGGTCGCCGCCACCGCCACGTGATCGGACAGGCCGGCTGGCCCTGCCACCTCGGCCGCCGCGTGGTCGAACAACACGCGCACCGTGCCGTCGGTCAGCGCGGCCAGGCGCTGGGCGGCCTCCACCCCCGCCATTCGGTAGGTCTCGAACTCCTCGCGCACATGCTGCTGTATCCGCGCCAGATGGCGGCGGAACGCGGAAAGCACCGCCTCGCGCGGCGGGCGTGCCCCGTCTCCCCGCAATTCCCGCAATGCCTGCGACAGCACCGCGGCTGCGTCTTCCGGCAGGGGAGGCTGGGGAGCGGTCAACAAGGGGGCGTCTTGGGCATCGGCCGGATGCTACCCGCACTGCACAAGGCGCAACACCCTGGATCAGTGGCCAGGTATCAGTTTCCGGTGGCCAGAGCGGCAGAGGCGTCCCCGCCCCCCGCGGCATCCTTCAGGCGATAGACCAGGTCCAGGGCTTGGCGGCCGTTCAGCGTTTCCGCGTCGACCTGCGCCAGCATGGTCCTCAGCGCATCGGGCGGCGGCTCCTGCAGGGTGGCGAACAGCGGCAGGTCGGCGATCACCGGGGCGCGGTCGCGCTCGAGTGCCGCCAGTAGCGTGCCGGCGCGGCGTATGACGGGAGCTGGCACGCCGGCCAGGCGGGCGACCTGCACGCCCCAGCTTCGGCCGGCGGCCCCCTCGGCCACCTCGTGCAGGAACACCACGTCGCCCCGCCACTCGCGCACCCGCATCATGTGCGGCCGCAGCCGAGGCAAGCTTTCCGTCAGCCGCGCCAGCTCGTGGAAATGGGTGGCGAAGATGGTTCGGCAGCGTATCTGGCTGTGCAGCGCCTCCAGCACCGCCCAGGCGATGGCAAGCCCGTCGAGCGTTGCGGTACCGCGGCCGATCTCGTCGACGATCACCAGGCTGCGCGGGCCGGCCTGGTGCAGGATCGCCGCCGTCTCGATCATCTCGACCATGAAGGTGCTGCGGCCGCGCGCCAGCTCGTCGGCCGCCCCCACGCGGCTGAACAGGCGGTCGACGATGCCGAGCCTTGCCGCCGCGGCCGGCACCGGCAGCCCGGCCTGCGCCAGGATGGCAATCAGCGCGTTCTGCCGCAGGTAGGTGGATTTGCCCGCCATGTTCGGCCCGGTCAGCAGCAGCACGCGCCGCTCGGGCGAGAGGTCGCAGTCGTTGGGCACGAAAGCGGTCCCGCCCGAACGCGCGCCCTCTACAACCGGGTGACGGCCGGCGGTGATGCAGAACGCGTCGGTCTCGGTCAGCTCCGGCCGGCACCAGTCGCCGCCTTCGGCCAGGTGCGCGCAGGATTGCAGCGCGTCGAGCTGGGCCAGGGCCGAGGCTGCCGCCGCGATCGCATCGGCGTGGGCGAGGGTGGCGGCCACCAGGGTGGCGAACACCGCGCGCTCGCGGGCCTGGGCGCGGTCGGCCGCCTCGGTGATGCGGCGGTCCAGGTCCGACAGCTCGGCGTGGGTGAAGCGTGCGCCGTTGGCCATGCCCTGCCGCAGGGTCAGCTCCTTATGGGCGCGCAAGGCCTCCACCGCCGGGCTGGCCACCTCCACCACGTAGCCGAGCTGTGCGTGGTGCCTGATCTTCAGGCTGGCGACGCCGAAGCGCTGGGCGAACTCCATCTGCAGCGTGGCGATCACGCGGCGGCTGTCGTCCCGCAACGCGCGCTCGGCGTCCAACTCGCCGTCGTAGCCGGGTGCCACGGCGCCGCCATCCTCCAGCCGGGCCGGCGGCGTGTCGGCCAGCGCGCGCGCCAGCAGGGCGGAGAGCACCGGGGCGGCATCCAGAACCGCGCGCGCCTGCGCCAGCACGGCCGGCCCGCTCGCGTCGAGCAGCGCGGCACAGGCGGCCGCCGCGTTCAGGCCCAGGCGTATGGCGGCCAGGTCGCGCGGCGTGAAGCGGCCGAGCGAGAGGCGGCCCAGCGCGCGCGCCAAGTCTGGCACGCCGCGCAGGCATTGGCGCAGGCTGGCCAGGCGCGCGGGTTCGGCCACCAGGAACGCCCAGCCGTCCTGCCGGCGCACGATCGCGCAGGGATCGGTCAGCGGGGCGGAGATCCAGTCGGCCAGCAGCCTGGCGCCGGGTGCGCTGGTGGCGCGGCCGACGCTGGCGAGCAACGTCAGCGCCGTGCCCCCGTCACGCGCGCGCAGCAGCTCCAGGCTGGCACGGGTGGCCGCATCCATGGCCATCTGGCTCGCCTGCCCCACCGGCACCGGGCGGGACAGGCGCGGCAGGTGGCCCGCCTGGGTGAGCCGCACGTAGTCGAGCGCCAGCGCGCCGGCGCAGGCCTCGGCATCGGTGAAGGCGCCGAACGCGTCCAGGCTGGCCGCGCCAAACGCCTCGGCCAGGCGGCGCCGCGCGGCCTGGGGTCCTGCGGCCGCCATCGGCGGTGCGCGCAGGCCGGCGTGGTCGCCCAGATCGAGTGCGTCGGGCGCCAGGATCTCGGCAGGGTCCAAGCGCCCGAGCAGGGCCGGCAGGGTTGCCGCGGTAAGGCACGCCGTCTCGAACAGCCCGGTGGACATGTCGAGCCAGGCGGCGCCCACCGTTTCGGCCGCGCCCGACAATGCGAGCAGCAGGTTGGCGCGGCCGGCCTCCAAAAGCGTGTCTTCGGTCAGCGTGCCGGGGGTGACCAGGCGCACGATGGCGCGCTTGAGAGGACCCTTGCCGGTGCGCGCGCTCGCCGCCTCGGTCTGCTCGGCGATGGCGACGCGGAAGCCGCGCCTGATCAGCCGGGCGAGGTAGGCATCGGCATTGGCCACCGGCACGCCGCACATCTGGATCGGCACGCCGCCCTGCTCGCCACGATGGGTCAGTGCGATGTCGAGGGCGGACGATGCCGCGTCGGCATCGGCGAAGAACATCTCGAAGAAGTCGCCCATGCGAAAGAACAGCAGCGCGTCGGGGTGTTCGGCCTTCAGCGCGAACCACTGCGCCATGGCGGGGGACGCGCCGGTCGGATCAACAATGACTGGTGGCATTAGCGGCGTTTGAACATGAGCAACGTAAAAAATGCAGACCGATGGACGGTGTGCGTTTGATGTCGAAGTTCTTCGTATAACAAACGGCGGTCCTAGCAGACTGTATCGCTGCGCGCGCATACGCTACAGAATACATCTTTATTGGATCACAATCGGCTTGGTTTCGGGCGTTTTGTAATTCGACCGTAATAACCGCGAACCGAACTGGTTTATTCCGGATGTCACCTGGAGGCACTATTGCGTTGATCGTGCCGTTAGGTGATTGCACCTCCATGCATATTTTGCGAAGCTGCCCATGATCAAGGCTTCTATAAACAAAAGCGTAAGCAGGTTTTGTTCGCTGCATCTTCCCCGCAAATAAATCCGCAGCATCCGTGCAGATGGGGTTAAACAGCCCATAGTAAGAAGCCGACACAGCTCGACGTAGATATTCTTGGCGTGGTTGCCGATGTTCACGTAAGTAATCAGCTTGTTCGAATAACTGTTCAGGTTGAACGACTGCCACCCCAATCAGCAGTCCTCATTGTCTTGAGGAAGAGGAGGCGCGTCAGTCTCCCAATCGATATTGGCGAACCGCATCTCACCCTCTGCCATCAGGTGTTGCTGCAAATCACCCACAATCTGCGTAAACTGACGCCCGGTCACATCCGAGAACAAAGCATCGCTGATTTTGATTGTCACCATAAGCTCGGCGCCGCCATAGGGGCCTTCATACGGCTGACTTGCGACGCTAAGCAGCGCACCAGCGGGCAGGTGGATGCGGGCGACCTTGGCTGCGATGGCGTCGATGTGTGGTCTGTCCAACATGGGCGCATCATAGCGCAAACGGCCGATCTGGAAAGCATTGAGGATGGCAATGCCTGCCATTGCACGTCGGGCTACACCCCGTATGACTGCCCGGAACAAAGGATCAGCCCATCATGCCCGACAGCGAAACCGCCTCCGCCCGGATCACCGCCGAGGAGGCGCTGGCGCTGCACGCCTCGGGCCGGCCGGGGAAGCTGGAGACGCGGATCAGCAAGCCGCTGACGACCGCACGCGACCTCAGCCTCGCCTACTCGCCGGGCGTGGCCGAACCCTGCCTGCGCATCGCGCGGGATGCGGCTCTGGTCTACGACTACACCACCAAGGGCAACATGGTCGCCGTGATCTCCAACGGCACCGCCGTGCTGGGCCTGGGCAACCTCGGTGCGCTGGCCAGCAAGCCGGTGATGGAAGGCAAGGTCGCGCTGTTCAAGCGCTTCGCCGATGTGGACGGCATCGACCTCGAGATCTCCACGGAAGATACCGACGCGTTCGTCAACTGCGTGCGCTTCCTGGGTCCCGGTTTCGGCGGCATCAACCTCGAGGACATACGCGCGCCCGAATGTTTCATCATCGAGCAGCGGCTGCGCGAGTTGATGGACATCCCGGTCTTCCACGACGACCAGCACGGCACCGCCATCGTGGCCGCCGCCGGCCTGATCAATGCCTGCCACCTGACCGACCGCGATTTGGCCGACACGAAACTCGTGGTGAACGGCGCGGGTGCCGCCGCCATCGCCTGTGCCGAGTTGGTGAAGGCGATGGGCGCACGCGCGGAAAACATCATTCTGTGTGACACCAAGGGCGTGGTGCATCGCGGCCGGACCGACCTGAACCAGTGGAAATCCGCGCATGCTTCCGACACCAATGCGCGCAGTCTGGCTGAGGCGCTGGAAGGCGCGCACGCCGTTTTCGGCCTGTCCGTGCGCGGCGCCATCACGCCCGACATGGTGCGCGGCATGGCGGACCACCCGGTGATCTTCGCCATGGCCAACCCCGACCCCGAGATCACGCTGGAGGAGGCTCGCACAGCCAGCCCCAGCGCCATCATCGCCACCGGCCGTAGCGACTATCCCAACCAGGTCAACAACGTTCTTGGTTTTCCCTACATCTTCCGCGGCGCGCTGGACGTGCGGGCCAGCACGATCAACGACGCGATGAAGATTGCCGCCGCGCACGCGCTGGCGGCGCTCGCGCGCGAGGACGTGCCCGACGAGGTGCATGCCGCTTCAGCCCGTCAACTGCGCTTCGGCCCCGACTACATCATTCCCAACGCGTTCGACCCGCGCCTGATCTTCCGCATTCCCACCGCCGTCGCACAGGCGGCAATGGACAGCGGGGTCGCCCGCAAGCCGCTAGCCGACCTGCGGCGCTACACCCGCGAACTGTCCGGCCGCCTGGACCGCACCGCCAACGCGCTCGACATGATCATGGAGAGCGTGCGCGCCGCCCCGAAAACCGTGGTGTTCGCCGAGGGCGAGGACGAGAAGATCGTGCGCGCCGCCATCGAGTATACCACGCGCGGCTTCGGCCGAGCCGTGCTAGTGGGGCGCGAAGATCGCGTGCAACGCGCACTGGAAAAACTCGGCCTGCGCCTGCCCGACGGCATCGAGATACACAACGCGCGCGTCTCCACCCACAACGAGCGCTACACCACCATGCTGTACGCCCGATTGCAGCGCCGCGGGCTGCTGCACCGCGACGTGCAGCGCATGGTGAACCAGGATCGCAACGTGTTCGCCGCCGCCATGCTGGCCAACGGCGACGCCGACGCAATGGTGACGGGTCTCACGCGCGCCCGGTCGGTGAGCCTGGAGGCGATCAACATGGCGATCGATCCGCTGCCAGGCCGAACCCCGTTCGGCCTGACGCTGATGCTGGGCGGGCGGGAGACGGTGTTCGTGGCCGATACGCTGATCCATGAACGCCCGACGCCGGTGCAACTGGCCGACATCGCGGTTGGGGCGGCTGCCCACGCGCGCCGCCTGGGCCACGAGCCGCGCGTGGCGCTGCTGTCGCACTCCACTTTCGGCCAGCCGATGCACGCCACCGTGCACGGCATACGCGAGGCGGTGTCCATCCTGGAAACCCGCAGCGTGGACTTCGAGTTCGACGGCGACATGTCGCCCGACGTGGCGATGGAGCCGCAGGTGCGCGCGCTCTACCCGTTCTGCCGCCTGACCGGCAATGCCAACGTGCTGGTGATGCCGGGGCTGCATTCGGCCCACATCGTCAGCCGCCTGGCGCCGCGCCTGGGCGGCGGCAGCGCCATCGGCCCGCTACTGCTGGGCATGTCGCGCGCCGTGCAACTGGTCAGCATGGATGCGTCGGTCAGCACCATCGTCGACATGGCGGCACTGGCCGCCCATCAGGCTGCCGACCGGTCGTGACGTTCACCGCCACCAGCGTGGCGAGCCATGGTCGGCCATCTCGTGAATCCGCGGCACCAGCAGCAGGGCGATCAGAACCGAGATGACGGACAGGCCGCACACGCTTTGCAGCGGGTGCGCGAGCAACCAGGCAATTGCGGCGTCCATCGGGTGGCGTCCTCCGTCCCAGCATGACTTGCGGAGCACGATAGACATTTCGGATCGGCGGAATACACAAAATGATGCGTGCTGCGCTGCAACAATGAAAGTGGCTACTCGAAAAATGATTACTTGTCTTTACCTTGCTTGGGCCAGCGCCGGTGCATCCACAGCCATGAGCCCGGGTCCTCGCGTATCCACCGCTCCAGCACGTCGTTGATCTGCTGGGTCAGGGCCAGCACGTCGTTCGTACGGTTGCCGCTCTGCGGCAGCTGCAGCGGCGGTTCGATGATCAGCCGCAGCCTGGCGGGGCCTATCCTGCGGGCGTGGGCGGGTATGATCGGGCAGCGGAAATGCAGTGCGAAGGCAGCCGCGGCCGGTGCCGTCATCGCCGGCAGGCCGAAGAAGCGCGCCTGCACCCCGTCATTGAGTTTCTGGTCGGCCAGCATGGCCAGGTAGCCGCCCCGGCGTAGATGCGCCATCGCTTGCCGGGCGCCTTTCGAACCCTTCGGGAACAATTCCTGTTCCTCGTCCGATGGCGACCGACGCAGGCGGCGGATGAGGGCATCAACGGCCAAATTCTGAGCGGCGCGATATACGCCGGCCACGGGAAGGCCGTAGGCGCGCGCCGCATGCGGCAGGATCTCCCAATTGCCCAGGTGGCCGGAGAAGAAGATGGCCGGCCCGCCTCGCGCTGCCAGCGCGGCCAGCACCGTTTCGCCCGTCACCTCCCAGCCTGGGCCAGCGCCGGTTTGCCGCAGCCGCCCCACGTGGGGCATTTCGCCGGCGGTGCGCCCCAATTGCGTCCAGGCCTGGCGAACCACGCCGCGGCGCTCTGCCGACGTCAGGCCCGGCAAGGCGGCGCGTAGGTTGGCCTGTGCCACGCGGGAGACCGGCAGCAGCGGCCCTATCACGCCTGCAACGCCGCCGCACAGGTTGGACGCCGCGGCGGGCGACAGCCTGCCCAAGGCCCAGGCCAAGACCGTGAGGAACGCTGCCTGCATGTGCTCGACCAGCATCACCCGCCCAGCACCCCGTCGAGGAGGGCATCGAGTGTCCGGCTGTCGCCCCAGGCGAGGGATACCCCGACGGCGGAAAAACCGGCCCTGTCCTGCTCCGCCAGACGTATCAGATCCTTGCGCGTGGTCACCGCCGGAGCGCCCAGCGCGCGCGCCTCGCGCCTGATGCATGCCAAATCGGCGGGCGTAAAACGGTGGTGATCGGGGAAGGGCATGCGCCGCGCCACGACAACGCCGCCCTGCTCCAGCATCGCGAAGAACTTTTCCGGCCTGCCGATGCCCGCGAAGGCCACCACGGGGTGCCCTCTCAATCCATCTAGCTCCTGCCCCGGCACGAGGCGAGCCTCCAGCACGGGCAGGCCGGGCGGCAAGTATGCGCGCGCGCCGGCCCGATCGGCACCGATCAGCACCGCGGCCCGGCAGCGTGCGGCGGCGGCGTGCACCGGTTCGCGCAGCGGCCCCGCCGGCATCACGCAGCCATTGCCGAAACCGGCGGCACCGTCGATCACCAGCAGGCTCGCCGTCTTCGCCAGGGTCGAGTTCTGCAGCCCGTCATCCATCAGCAGGGCGCCGGCACCGTCCGCCAGCGCCAGACGGGCGGCGGCGGCGCGGTCGGCGCATAGCCAGGTGGGCGCGCACTGCGCCAACAACAGCGCCTCGTCCCCGACCATGCGGGCCGTATGGGCGGCTGCATCCACACGCAGCGGGCCGCGCGCGATGCCGCCGTGCCCGCGCGTCAGCAGGTGCACGGCCACGTCGCGCGCCAGTAGCCGTTGCGCCAGGTCCAGCACCAGCGTCGTTTTGCCGGCGCCGCCCAGGCCGGCGTTGCCGCAGCAGATGACCGGCACCGGTGCCCGCCACCCGCTGCCCGCCACGCGCCGCGCCGTGGCAAGCGCCGTGGCGTGCGACAGCGGCCGAAGCAGCCTGGCCAACAGGCCAAGTTCGCCCTGCTGCCAAAATACCGGCGGCGAGAGGCGCATCAGGGCTGCCGCATCAGAGCCGCCAGCCGCTCGGCCAACCGGGCAGACAGGTCGCTGGCGGCGCCCGCCGCCGCTTGCCCGGCCCGGCCCATGGCGTCGCGTGCGGTGCCATCGGACAGCATGGCATCGACCCAGCAGGACAGGCCTTCCGCGTTCTGCACCACGTGCAGCGCGCCCGCCTGCCGGAGTGCCGCTACCGCGTCGGCGAAATTGCCAGTCTCGGGCCCGGTGGCGACCGCGCAGCCCAGCCGCGCTGGTTCCCACGGGTTTTGGCCGCCGCCAGGCGGAAAGCCCTTGCCCATCAGCACGATCGGAAAGCAGCGATAGAACAGGCCCAACTCGCCCAGCGTGTCGGCCACCCAGAGTCCGCCCGCGGCCGGGGGCGGCTCGCCCAGCGCGCGCCGGGGTGCGGCCAAGCGCGCAGCCAGCGCTGCCCCCCGTTCGGGGTGCCGCGGCACGACCGTGGTCAGCAGGCCAGGGTGCCGAGCCGCAAGCCGCCGATGCGCGTCGGCCACGACGTCCTCGTCGCCCGGGTGCGTGCTGGCGGCCAGCCAGGCTGGCCGCCCCGCCAGCACGGCCGACAGGCGGGCCAGCGCTGCCCCGTCGGCCGGCAAGGGACCTGCGGCCGCCTTCAGATCGCCCCAGGTCAGCACCGTGCCGGCTCCTAACGCGCGCAGCCGGACGGCGTCGGCGTGCGATTGCGCGGTGATCAGCGCGAATTCGCCCAGCAGGTGACGCGCCAGGCCGGGTGCCCAGGCCCAGGCAGCGGCCGACTGCGCCGACAGCCGCGCGTTGACCAGCGCCGTAGGGATGCCGCGCTGCCGGCACCCGCGCAGCAGGTTGGGCCACAGCTCGCTTTCCAGGAAGCATGCGGCATCGGGGCGCCAATGGTCGAGGAAGCGGGCTGCCCAGGCGGGAACATCCAGCGGAACGAAACGGTGGAACACCCGGTCTTGCAATCCCAGCGCGGGCAGCCTCTCGGCCAGCAGCGCCGCGCTGGTGACGGTGCCGGTGGTGAAAAGCGTAGTGACCGCATCGGGCAGCGCTGCCAGGACGGGCAAGGCGGACAAGCTCTCGCCCACGCTGGCCGCGTGCAGCCATAGCAGCCGGCCCTTGGGGCGCGGGCCGGCGTCGATGCCGGCACGCTCGGGCAAGCGGCCGGCCGTCTCCTTTCCCCGGGCGGCGCGGCGGCGCAGCATGACGCGCAGTGCGGGGGCAGCCAGGGCCGTGCCGCCGGCCCACACCTGCGCGCTCAGCGGCACAGCGCGTCGGCCCGATGGGCAGCCAGGGTGAGCGCCTGTTCGATCTGCGCCAGGCTGGTTTCGGCGCCGTCTGGCGCAACGGCGACCGGCGGCAGGCACACGAGCGCGCCGCGGCCAAACGGCAGCGGAATCACCATGCGGTCCCAGCTGCGCAGCTGCACGCGGCGCCGCACCTGGCCGCTTACCGCCAGAATCGGGGCCTGCGCCAGGGCGGCCAGCAGCCCGACGCCGGGGGCGGCAACCCTGGACGGACCGCGCGGGCCGTCCGGCGTCAGCACCACGGCCTGGCCCTCCTGCAAACTGGCCAACAAGGCCCGCAACCCGGCGGCGCCGCCCCGGTCGCGTGCCGCCCCGGCGCAGGGCTTGGCACGGCCCGACGATCCCAGCACCGCCTGCACGCCGAAACGGGCCATGACGCCTGCGATCAGCCGCCCGTCGCGATGGCGGCTGGCCAGGGTCGCTATGCGGCGCTGCGGATGAGCCCGCCGTGCCCGCAGCCACAGGGCCGGCGCCAGCGGCAGCCGGTCGTGCCAGCAGGCCACGATCACCGGACCGCCGGCCAGAAACGGTGCGAGGTGGGGTGCTCCCTCGATCGTCCAGCGCGTGCTGCGCAAAGCCATGTCGAGGTAGAGGCCCAGCAGGACAGCGGCGGCGCGCTGCAATGCCGCACTCTTCAGCAGGCGCCCGAACATGGCGGCGGAGTTTTGGACACGGCGGGGCGTAGCACGCGCCGGGCAAGGTGAACAATACGCGGCCGCCTGAGCCGAGAGGCGGCCCGCGTTCAGCGGCTGTTAATTACACCTGGATATTACGGAAACGCAGCGTTCGTGCTGCGGATCGAACCGGAAAACGATGTATGCGGAATCTGATTTTGCTGGTCACCGTGCCCTTCGTGGTGGACGCGATGGTCGCCTATGTACTCGCGCAGCCGGCGGCCGCCTCGTCGGTGCTGGCGGACACGTATCCGGTGTTCTTCGACTGGGACCAGGCCTCCCTTACTCAGCAGGCGCGGGCCGAACTGGCCGCGGCGCGCCAGGCTGCGGCAGCGGGCCGCCCCTCGCGGGTTGCGGTCGCCGGCGCGCAGGATGCGTTGGCCGGGCCGGCCTACAGCGCCGCCCTGGCCCGTGCCCGCCGCCGCAGCGTGATGGCGGAACTGCAGCAAGGCGGCGCGCCCACCCCGCCGCTCCTCCAGGTGGTGCAGTAGCCCAGGCTTCCAAAGCCTGCGCGCCGCGGCTAGAGCATGATCGCATCAGGTTGACCTTCAACCGCGATAAACATGCTTTCATAACAAAGACCTCGATCACGACAGCTTCGGCTGCCAGACGCTGTCGCGATCTAGGCTGTGTGCTGCGGTGGGGGTTTGCCGATGTTTTCGAAGTTTCGGGCGTTGTGGACCGTGATGCTGGCGGCTGGGACGGCGTTCGGGGCCCAGGCGGCCGGGTTCGACCCGCTGGACGCCTTCGCACCCCTGGTGCTGCCCACGCCGCCCAGTGTGACGCGGTCGGCTGGCGGAGTTCCTGGCCCAGCCTACTGGCAAAATCGCGCCGATTACGGCATCGACGCCCGGATCGACACGGCTTCCCATCGCCTCTCGGCGACCGAGACGATCACCTACACCAACAACAGCCCCGACGCGCTCGGCGAGCTATGGATACAGCTCGACCAGAACATATACCGTCGCGATGCGCGCGCGGCGTTCATGCCGCGCTACGACCCCCACGCCGCCGACCAGTTCACCGACGGAGTCACCCTGGGTGAAGTGAGCGTGCAGGCCGGCGGCCAGACGTTCACGCCCGTGACGTTGGTCACCGATACACGGCTGCAGCTTCGCTTGGCCACGCCGCTGGCCGCCCATGGCGGCCGCATCGGCATCCACATTACCTATAGCTACACCGTGCCCGGCGCCTGGGGCGGGCGTACCGCCGTAACCACCACGCCGCATGGCGACATCTACGAGATCGCCCAGTGGTTCCCGCGCATGGCGGTTTACGACGATCTGCGCGGCTGGGACACGGCGCCTTACCTGGGCTCGGAATTCTACCTCGAATACGGCGACATCGACTACGCCGTCACGGTACCCTGGGATTACATCGTTGCCGGGTCGGGCGCGTTGCAGAACCCGCAGGACGTTCTGACCGGGGCGCAGCGTGCACGGCTGGCACAGGCGGCCGGCAGCGACGCCAGGGTTTTGGGGCGCCGCCCCGCGGAGGTGGGGCTGCCCGCCAGCCGGCCGAAGCCAGCGGGCGAGCAGACCTGGCGCTTTCACATGGCGAACACGCGCGACGTGGCGTTCACCGCCTCGCCGGCTTTCGTGTGGGATGCGGCGCGCATCAACCTGCCGGGTGGCCGCCACGCGCTGGCGATGTCGGTGTATCCGCCCGAAGCGGCCGGGCCGCAAAAATGGAGCCGCTCGACGGAGTACGTGAAATTCGCCATCGAGCATTTTTCCGCGCGCTGGTTCGCCTATCCCTGGCCGGTGATGGTCAACCTGGGCGGGCACGGGGCGGGTATGGAGTACCCGGGCATCGTGTTTGACGACAAGGCCGATGCCGGGCGCGACCTGTTCTGGATCACCACGCACGAGGTAGGTCACAGCTGGTTTCCGATGATCGTCGGCAGCAACGAACGCCGCGATGCCTGGATGGACGAGGGTTTCAACACCTTCATCGACGTGTATGCGTCCGACGCGTTCGACCACGGCGAATACGCGCCCAAGCGCGACCCGGAATACGCCGAGCATGGCGGCAACCCGGCCGACGAGATCCTGCCGCTGCTGGGCGACCCCCATGCGCCCACGATACTGGCTCCGGCCGACCTGATCAGCGAGGCCTACCGCCACCCGGTCAGCTACTTCAAGCCGGCGTTTGGCTTGGTGCTGCTGCGCGAGCAGATCGTGGGGCCGGAGCGCTTCGACCCTGCTTTTCGCGCCTATATCGCGGCGTGGGCGTACAAGCACCCATCCCCGTCCGATTTCTTCCGTTTTATGGCAAGTCAGACCGGCGAAGACCTCTCTTGGTGGTGGCGCGGCTGGTATTTCCAGAATGCCGCGATGCAGGTCTCGCTCGGCAAGATCGCCCAGGATACCCCGCATAGCTTGCACATCGAGGTTACGGCGAATGGCGGCCTTGTCATACCCGCAACGATCGAGCTGCGCGCCACGGATGGACACACGCAACGACTGAGGCTGCCGGTCGAGGCGTTTTTCAAAGGTGCTACGGCGCGATTCGAGGTCGCGACGGAGCATCCGGTGCGCGAAGTGGCCATCGACCCCGACCACGTGCTGCCGATCGCCGACCGGAGCCACACGACCGAGATGGTGCGCTGAGCTGGCGGAACGCACTCAGCACGCAATGACGGATACGTGCCCCTTGTCCGCATAGGCCCTGATCTTTTTGTCGCGCGTCACCACGGGAAGGCCGAGGTGACGGGCGGTGGCGATAATCAGGCGGTCGCCTGGGTCTGCGTGCAGGATGCCGGGGAGCTGCGCCGACTCAATGGCGATCTCCGGCGTGAACGCCGCGGGCCGTATGCCGGGGCCGCGCATCGCCCGCGCGTACCACGTCTTGGCGTCGGGCAGAAATTCCAATGCTGGGCGGCCATCGGCGGCCCGGCTGAGCACGCCGATCTCCCAAGCGGAAACCGGCGAGACGAAGATCGCATCAGCCTGACCGGCCGACAGGATCGCTTTCAGGGCCGACTTCTTCATCTCGCTGCCGTTGGCCAGCCAAATGAGGGCGCAGGTGTCCAGCAGTATGGCGGCCGAGACGCTCAAGACGTCGGATCGCTTGGTCCGCGAGCAGCCGCGTCCAGGACGGGACTGGTCAGATCGACCGTGTCCGGCACCAATGCCGACCCACGCATGAAGCCGTGCAGGTGGCCGATGGCTGAAACCTCTGTTGGCGGGGCAATAAGCTGGGCAACGACCCGGCCGTGCTTGGTAATGCTCAGCGGCCCGATGTCGTGACGGGCTACACGATCGAGCAGGTCGAGGCACTTGGCCTTGAACTCGGTTGCCGTAATCTCGCCCATCCGCCACCCTGCCGCGCGTATGGTCATTTTAATACGACCAGTCATCATCTGGCGCAACGGCCAGCGCTAGCCGATGGCCGGTGCGCTGATTGAAACCTCCATACCCTGCCGGATCGGCACCAGGTTGGTCACGAACCGCTCTGCGCAGGCCCGCCAAGAGAACGTCTCGGCGAACGCCCGGCACGCAATTCGGTCGCCGCCGGCCAAGGCTCGCAATACGGCCGCCCGCAGGTCTTCATCGACCGCACCGATTGCGTCGGCGGCGCCCGCCAGCACGTCCTTGGGCCCTGTCACCGGAAAGGCCGCCACCGGCGTGCCGCACGCCAAACTCTCCAGCATGACCAGGCCGAACGTGTCGGTCAGGGACGGGAACACCATGACGTCGGCCCCCGCATAGGCGCGCGACAAAGCGTTGCCCTGCAGCACGCCCGCGAATCGGGTCGCCGGGTATTGCGCCCGCAACGCGGCCAATTGCGGCCCGTCGCCCACCACCACCTTCGATCCTGGCAGGTCGAGCTCCAGAAAGGCCGCAATGTTCTTTTCGACCGCCACGCGCCCGACGTACAGGCATACCGGCCGGGCCAGGCCCGCCCAGGACGCCCGCGGCTCCATCTGGAACACCGAAAGATCCACGCCGCGGGACCAGGCGCGCAGGTCGCGGAAGCCGCGTGCCGCCAGCTCCTGCCGCAGACTTTCGGTGGCCACCATCAGGCCGTGGCCCGCCGCATGAAACCGCCGCAGCCACGCGTAGGACAGGCGCAAAGGCATACGGGTGCGGGCACGCAGGTATTCCGGAAAACGCGTGTGGAACGCGGTGGTGAACGTCCAGCCGTGCAAGCGGGCCAGGCGGCGGGCGGCGATGCCGAGCGGTCCCTCGGTGGCTATGTGCAGCGCGTCGGGCCGGAACGCGGTCATCATCCGGCCCAGCCTGCGCCCCGGCAGGACGGACAGGCGGATGTCGGGATAGGTGGGGCATGGCAGGGTGCGGAAACGGTCCGGCCCGATCACCTCGGCGACGATACCCAACGATGCCAGCTCCGCTACCAGCGTGGCCAGCGTACGCACCACGCCGTTGACCTGCGGCCGCCATGCGTCCGACACGATCAGCACACGCGAGTGCGGCGGCACAGGGTCGCCTGCCAGCTCCGACGCGGAACAGGACGGCAGCCCCTCGGGCGGGCCTATGTCAGGCAGGCTCGGGCACCGGCACGCGCTTGGGTGACACGGATCGCGGTGCGAAGAACGACAGCTTGTTGAGCGCTACCCAGTCGATCAGCTCCAGCCGGCCATCGTGATGCTCCACCAGCGCAGTGCAGCTTTCCACCCAATCACCGGTGTTCAGGTACTGCACGCCGTCCACCATACGCATCTCCGCATGGTGGATGTGGCCGCAGACCACGCCATCGAAATGGCGGCGGCGTGCCTCGCCTGCCAGCGCTTCCTCAAAACGGTCCACGGCTTTGACTGCTTCCTTCACCTGGCGCTTGGCCCATTGGCTAAGCGACCAGTAGGGGTAGCCCAGCGGCCGGCGCACGGCGTTGAACCAGCGATTTACGTTGAGTGCGGTGGTGTAGGCCCAGTCGCCCAGGAAGGCGAGCGTCTTGGCATAGCGCACCACGCTGTCGAACTGGTCGCCGTGGATGATCAACAAACGCCTGCCATCGGCCGTCATGTGCTCGGCCTCACCGGCCAGTCTCACCCCGCCGATCTCCAGCCCCAGGCCGAGCCAGTCGCGGAACATCTCGTCGTGGTTGCCGGGAATATACAGCACGCGGGCGCCACGGCTGGCATGGCGCAGGATGAGCTTGACGACCTCGTCATGCATCTCGTCCCAGTACCAGGATTTGCGCAGCCGCCAGCCGTCGACGATATCGCCCACCAAAAACAGGTTTTCGGTGGTGAATGATACGAGGAAATGCGCCAGGAAATCGCTGCGGCATCCGCGTGTGCCCATATGGGTATCGGATATGAATACGGAACGATACGTCGTCTTCTCTGGGTTGCTCAAGATCGGCGCGTTCGCGGGATAAAAGGCGTCCATCGGCCCCACCACTGAAAACTAATCTCTCTGGCGATATCCACTGCCGGAGTTCGGGAGCCAATAGGACACGCGCCGCGCCGCGTGAATGAAGTTTGCGTGACGCGGCGCCTTGCCGAATCGGCCGCCAGCAACGCAATATCACATAGGCAACCCCAAGCGGCAATCGGGTCGCGGTTGATCAGCGTGCCTGCTGTATGGCCGACAGCACCCACCGCCCGCCAGGCGCGCGCAGGAACGTCCAGATCTCGGTCACCGTCACACGCTCGGTCAGGCTTCCGTCTACCACCCGACCGCCGCCGTCACGCGTGACATCGACCATGGAAAACCGCATCGCTACGGTGGCGTACTGGCGCCCGCCCTCCGACCATGCTTCCGACAGGTCGCCCTGCAGCAATTGCACGCCCGTCACCTGGTTGCGCACGCCGCGGCTGGTCTGCTCGGCCAGTTGCTCGGCGAACGTGCTCACCATTTCCGGCGTGGCCATCGTGCGCAGGGCGGCCAGGTCGTGCGCCGTCCATGCCGCCTGAATGGTGTGCAGCAATTGGTCGAAGCTTTTGTAATCGTCGGCCGCAAGCGCGGGCGCTGGGCGCGACGGTCCTGCGCCGCCGAACATGGCGGGACGCTGGCTGGCGGCGTTGGGTCTGCCAGGGCCCATCGTCCGGCCGAACAGCCCACCGCCGGCCAGCGCCGGGCCGGCAGCGAAGCGGCGATACAGCCAGCGGCCGATCATGTACAGAATGAAAAGCTGAAGCAGCAGGCCGATCAGGCTGCCGCCCCCGCTCATGCCGCCGAAAAAGCCTCGGCCAAACAGCATGCCGCCCAGCCCGGCGCCGATCAGCCCGCCCATCAGCCCGCTAGAAAACGCCGAGCGCGACCGCATGCCGCTGTAACCGCCATAGGGCTGACTGCCATACGAGCTGCCATAGCTCGACCCGTTCGGGGTCATGCTGTTCTGGAACGGCGCCGCACCGCCAGGGGCCGTGCTGGTCCGCGGTGCGCTGCTCCAGGTGTGGCTGCCGCGGCTGCCGAACGACAGGCCGTTGCCTGGCCGTGCGCCAGCCAATGCAGGCGCCAGCGCCAGAACCAAAGCCAGCATCAAGGGGGCGACGCGTCGCGTGGACAGAGCTACTTTCATGGTGAGCGATATGGTGATGCCGCAAGACTAAGTTCAGGGGCTGGCTACGCCGATTCGGGCAGCGTCGCCCAACTGGGCACCCGCACCGCAATCGGCTGTCCCTCGGCCATCAACCCACCTGCCAAGGCATCCAGACGCAGCACAGCCAGCCCTGCTTCCTCCTGGCTGGACCGCATGTGCCCCACCTCGCGCTCGCCGGCCAGGATCGGCGTGCCGGGCGGCGGCAGCCGTGCCGTGCCGCGCACCGGCAACAGGCGGCGCTTGACCAGGCCGCGGTAGCGCGTGCGCGCCGTCAGCTCCTGGCCCATGTAGCAGCCTTTCGTCCATGATATGCCGTGCAGCTCGTCGAACCCTGCTTCCAGCAGTGTCGTCTTCTCAGGTTCCAGGTCGCGCGTGCCGTCCGGCAGCCCCAGCGCCAGGCGGTGCCGGTCCCAGGCATTCGCATCGGCGCTGACGTCCGGCGGAGTGGCCGACAGCAGTCGCCACCCAGCCTCGGGCAGGCGCGGGTCCGGCGTCAGAACTATCCCGGCACCGCCTGCCGGCTCGCCGTTCCACGCGGCAAACACCTGCAAGTCGGCCGGCTTGATGGCGACGTCGGCACGCAGCCGGTAGCGCGACAGTCGTTGGGCCAGCATGGCGGCCTGCGCCGCCTCGCAGTCCAGCAATAGCCGGTCCGCCTCGGCCAGGATGAAGAAGTCGGCCAGCCACTTGCCTTGCGCCGTCAGCAGCGCCGCCCAAACCGCCCGCCCGTTGCCCGCCTCAGCCACATCGTTGGAAACCAGGCCGTTGAGGAACGAAACACGGTCGGCGCCCGTCATGGCCAGCACGCATCGTTGCGACAGGTGGGCGAGTTGGGTCATGACTCGCCAGGTGGCGCGTGGGCAGCGCCGCGGCAAGCGGGCCTGGCCAAACGGGTTGCAGGCAGACGGCCACACAACATGTTAAGAGCGAGCCTCCGCAGCGCCAGACGCAGGGACGAGACAGACATGGACTACATCATCGGTCAAAAGCCGGTCGCCACCAGAACTCGCGCGCCGTCGGCTTCCCCGGCCCGACCGGCACCGGCCGCTTCCGCAATGCCGCAGCCATCGCTAGTGGGCGCCAATCCGGCAAACGTCCCCGCCGGAGACATGATCGTCGATGGCGACCAGCGTACCTTCATGCAGGACGTGATCGAGGCGTCCCGCACGCTGCCCGTCCTCGTCGATTTCTGGGCCACCTGGTGCGGGCCTTGCAAGCAGCTCACCCCAGCGCTGGAGCGGGTGACGCTGGCCGCAGGCGGCCGCCTGAAGCTTGTGAAAATTGATATCGACAAGAACAAGGCGCTGGTCGCCCAGCTCAGCCAGTTGGGTCTGCCGCTGCAGTCCGTGCCCACCGTAGCCGCTTTCTGGCAGGGCCAGATCGCCGATATTTTCCAGGGTGCGTTGCCCGAGAGCGAGATCAAGCGCTTTGCGGAAACGCTGCTGAAGCTGGCCGGCGGCAGCATGCCGGCCGCCGACCTGCTGGCCGAGGCGCGTACTGCGCTGGAGGCCGGCCAGCCCGAGGCGGCGGCCGACGGGTTCTCCGCCCTGTTGAACGAGGATCCGGAAAATCCCGACGCCTGGGGTGGCCTGATCCGCGCCCTGCTCGCCCTGGGCGAAGAGGACCAAGCGCAGGATGCGTTGGCCCAGGTTCCCGCCAAGCTGGCCGACCACGCCGAAGTTGCGGGCGCCCGTTCTGCGCTGGCGCTGGCAGTGGAGGGCCGGCGGGCGGTGGGCCAGCTTGGCGCCTTCAGCAAGCGCCTGGCCGCCAACCCGGACGATCACGAGGCGCGTTACGAGATGGCCACCGCGCTCAACGCCGCGGGCAAGCGTCAGGAAGCGGCCGACGCCCTGCTGGACCTTTTCAGGCGTGACCGAAGCTGGCGGGATGACGCAGCCAGGCAGCAGTTGTTGAAGTTCTTTGAGGCGTGGGGGTTTGCCGATCCGGCTACGGTGGCGGCCCGGCGAAAATTGTCCGCCCTTTTGTTCGCGTAAGCCATGATGAGCCTCCTGCGTCCGACCCAGGCCGATCTGCCGTCGGAATTTGCTGTCTTCCCGCTGCCGGGTGCGCTGCTGCTGCCGCATGGGCGTCTTCCCCTCAACATCTTCGAGCCGCGTTATTTGGCGCTGGTCGATGACAGCCTGGCGCAGGGCCGGATGTTCGGCATGATACAGCCCAACGCTCACGCCCCGCGCGCGCCCAACGGCCCCAGCCTGTACCAGATCGGCTGCCTGGGCCGGCTGACCCAGTTCGCCGAGACGGAGGATGGCCGCTATCTGATCACGCTGACTGGCGTCAGCCGCTTCCGGGTGACCGACGAACTTGCGGTACGGCATGGCTACCGCCGGATCACCGCCGACTTTGCGCCGTTTGGCGCCGATCTGGACCCGCCCGGCCGCGGCATGGGCGCGCGGCGGGGCGAGCTGCTATCTGCCTTGCGCCCGTTCTTCACCTTGCACGACATCGACGCCAACTGGGACGCCATCGAGCGCATGCCGGAGGCCACGCTGGTGACCACGCTGGCCATGCTGTGCCCGTTCGACGACGCCGAAAAGCAGGCCTTGCTGGAGGCGCCCACCGAGGCCGACCGCGCCGCCGACCTGCTGGCGTTGTTGCGCATGTCGGTGCATGAGGGCGACCCGAGCGCACGCCCGAGCTGAGGTGTAGCCGGTAACTATACTCCCGCGCCGGCCAAGGTAGATCGCTGTGCTCCGGTGCCACAGCCTATCCCGGCCGACTCGCCGGAGCGAATGGCCGGCCCCACCTCTTTGCATGCTGAACTAGGCCGCTGGGATGGTGCTCGCAACCCGCATGAGCCGACGTGCCGATGCGCAATTGGACAGGCTTTCTAGGAGACTATCATGTCAGGTTCGGTGCTCGATCCGCGGTTGCTGGAGGTGTTGGTCTGCCCGCTGACGAAGGGACCGTTGGAGTACGACCGAGCCGCCGGCGAACTGGTCAGCCGCCAGGCGGGGCTGGCTTATCCGATACGCGATGGCATTCCGATCATGCTGCCCGACGAGGCGCGGACGCTGGACTGACCGTAGCCTGCTTCAGGAAGGGACGCCGCCGGCGCGCTGGTGCCGCAGCGCTTCGGCATACCACAGGAACTCGCCCAGAAAGCGGCTGGCAGATTTCGGTAGCCACTCCGCCGTCGCTTTTCCGGTCTCGTCCAGCGTCTGGTGAATGTGTGGAATCGGCAGGAGGGTCGGCACGCTCGGCATGCCGAGTTCTGCCAGAGTCATGCGCAACTGCATGGCGGCACGCACACCGCCGAACTGACCGGCCGAGTAACAGACGATGCCGGAGGGCCGCCAGGCATACTCCTCCAGGAAGTAGTCGAGCAGGTTGCTCAGTGCGGGCGGAATACCGTGGTTGTACTCGGCGCTGACGACCAGGAAGCCATCCGCACGGCGATACAAGGCCGCCAATTGCTCCAGTTCCGCTGGTGCACCGCCCTTGGGAAACTCCTTGTACATCCGGTCTAGCATGGGCAGTTGCAGCACCATGGGATCGACCAGCGCCGGCTCGTGTCCGCGCGCCGTCAGCGCATCGACGATGAATCGCGCTGCCCGTATTCCCTGGCGGTCTTGCCTGACGGAGCCGAGCAGAACCGGGACAACGAATTTTTCTGGGCTTGGCATGCAGACTCTCCTAACCGCCATTACGAAAGCAGTCCTTTTCTGAAAAAAGGACCATAAAAACCCCTATCGAGTTGAGTCGGCGACCGCGCTGCAAGCGTTTTTGCTTCTCTTTTGCAAAAAGGAAGCATTTGCCTCATCGTCCCGGCCATGCAGCTTCACGGAATACACCACCTGACCGCCGTTTCGGCACGCGCCCGGGATAATCACGATTTCTACACGCGCGTCCTCGGCATGCGGCTGGTGAAGAAAACGGTGAACCAGGACGACGTTCGCGCCTATCACCTGTTCTACGCCGATGGTGCCGCCAGCCCCGGCACCGACCTCACCTTCTTTGATTTTCCGGCCGCTGCGGAGCGGCGCGGCACCAATGCCATTGTGCGCACCGCCCTGCGCGTGGCCGGCCCTGGCACGCTCGCCTACTGGGCCGCGCGGCTCGACGAGGCCGGCGTGGCGCACGGGCCGGCCACGGTGGAGGATGGGCGGGAGCAGATGACGCTTGAAGACGGCGAGGGCCAGCGTCTGACGCTGCTGGACGATGGCGGCACCGGGGCCGCGCACCCCTGGGCACGCAGTCCGGTGCCGGAGGCGCACCAGATACGCGGCCTGGGTCCCATCACCATCAGCGTGAAACAGCTCGACGCCTCCGGCCGGTTCCTGACCGACGTGATGGCCATGCGCCAGGCCCGCAGCTTCCAGGCCGGCGCGGTTACCACGCACGTCTATGCCATGGGCGAGGGCGGACCCGCGGCGGAGCTGCACGTGCGCGTCGAGCCGGGCCTTCCGGCGGCCCAGCCCGGCGCGGGCGGCGCGCACCACGTAGCCTTCCGCGTGCGCGACGACGAATATGATTACTGGGTGGATCGCCTGGCGCGCCTGGGCGTCCGCTCCAGCGGCCCGGTGGACCGGTTCTACTTCCGCAGCCTTTACGCCCGAGAGCCGAACGGCATCCTCTACGAGATTGCCACTGAAGGCCCTGGTTTTGCCACCGACGAGACGATGGACAGGCTGGGCGAACGCCTGTCCCTGCCGCCCTTCCTGGAACCGCAGCGGGAGTCCATCGAGCGCAACCTGAAGCCGATCTGACCGGAGGCGAGCCGCGTTGCGAGAATTGACCTTACGCGGCCTCGTCCTGGGCGCGCTGATCACCGTCGTCTTCACCGCCGCCAACGTCTATCTGGGCCTGAAGGTCGGCCTCACTTTCGCCAGCTCCATCCCCGCCGCCGTCATCTCGATGGCCGTGCTGCGCGCCCTGGGCGGCGGCGGCATCCTGGAAAACAACATGGTTCAGACGCAGGCCTCGGCCGCGGGCACCCTGTCGTCTGTCATCTTCGTGCTGCCCGCCCTGGTCATGGTCGGCCACTGGCACGGCTTTCCGTTCTGGCAGAGTTTCGGCGTGTGTGCGGCCGGCGGCACGATGGGCGTGTTGTTCACCGTACCGCTGCGCCGCGCCATGGTGGTCGGCTCGTCGCTGCCATACCCCGAGGGCGTCGCCGCCGCCGAGATCCTCCGCGTGGGCCATGAGCCGTCCGCCCCGGGCGAGCCGGGCGCTGCCGACATCGCCGCCGGCGGCATCGTGGCCGCCGTGGTGAGCTTCGCCGCTACTGGCCTGCACGTTCTGGGCGAGGGCATCAGCCAATGGTTTACGGTCGGCACGGCAGCCTTCCGCCTGTCCACCGGGTTCTCGCTGGCCTTGCTGGGTGCCGGCTACCTGGTCGGCATTGCCGGCGGGCTGTCCATGCTTCTGGGCGCCGTGTTGGCCTGGGGCGTGGCGGTGCCCGTGCTGACCACGTTACATCCGGTGGCCCCGGGTGCAGACCTCGCCGCCTACGCCACCGGCCTGTGGTCGCACCAGGTGCGCTTCATGGGCGCCGGCGTAATCGGCGTAGCCGCGATCTGGTCGCTGGCGGGGCTGATGGGGCCGACTATTGCCGGCGTGCGCGACAGCCTGGCCGCCAGCCGGCGTGCGCCGGGCGAGGCAGGGGCGGACGAGACGGACCGCGACATGGCACCGCTTACCATCCTGGCGGTGTTCGCCGTGGCGCTGCTGGCCATGGCCGCCGTGTTCGCAGCCTTTCTGTCCGGATCGGGCCTGACCGCCATCGGCATCTGGGGCCTGGTCGCGTTTGGCTGCGCATTTTCGGTTGTGTTCGGCTTCCTGGTGGCCGCTGCCTGCGGCTACATGGCCGGCTTGGTCGGCAGCTCCAGCTCGCCCATTTCCGGCATCGCAATCATCGCCGCCATCCTGACCTCGCTGCTGCTGCTGCTGATCCTGCGTAGCGGCGGCGTCCTGGCCGGCGACGCGGGGCGGCAGGCGGCCGTAGCGCTGACACTGTTCATTGTCAGCGTGGTGCTGGCGACCGCGACGGTGTCGAACGACAACCTGCAGGACCTTAAGACCGGCTACCTGGTGGGGGCGACGCCCTGGCGTCAGCAGGCGGTGCTGGTGGTGGGCTGCGTGGTGGGCGCGCTGGTGATCCCGCCGGTGCTCAGCCTGCTCTATCACGCCTACGGCTTTCCCGGCGCCATGCCCAATGCGCAGATGGACGCGGGCCAGGCGCTGGCGGCACCGCAGGCGACCCTGATGGCAGCCATTGCGCGCGGGATCTTCGGCCACGCGCTGGACTGGACGTCGGTGCTGGTCGGCGTGGCTGCCGGGCTGGTGCTTATCGTCATCGACGTGTTGGCCAGGCGCGCCGGCCGTGCCGGGCTGCCGGTGCTGGCCGTGGGCATCGGACTGTACCTACCGCCGACGGTTGGCGTCACCTTGGCCATCGGCGCGATCCTTGGCTGGCTGATCGACCGCAGGCTGGCAGGCCGTGCCGATGGCGAGCGGGCACGACGCCGCGGGGTGCTGCTCGCCTCGGGCTTCATCGTGGGTGAAAGCCTCGTCGGCGTCGGCATGGCGGCCGTCATCGGCGGCACGGGAAGCCAGGCGCCGCTGGCGGTGGCGGGCGACGGGTTCGCGGGCGCGGCGAGCTGGATCGGCATGGCGGTGTTCGCCTCCGTCGCAATCTGGTTCGCAAGGTCGGCTACGCGCGCCCGGGCCTAAGCCTGCGCGGCCTGGCTTTTATTTTGCGACGTCTGGAATAAATTGGGCTGCCATCGTGTCTCGATGTCGTGGCGCGCGGCTGCGCCGGGCTACGCCACTACGGACAGCCGCGTGCCGACACCCCCGTGTGGAGCGTTCCCAATGTCCAGTTCCCCAAGCCTTCGTTGTCTGGCCGCCGGTGTGTCGCTTCTTGCCTTGGCCGCAGGAGCGCACGCGCAGAGTTCGGGCTCCACGGGCCGTCCGCAATCCCACCAGGGCCACCATCCCATGCGCCCGGCTCCGGTCAGCGACCTGGCCGATACCGGGCCGGTGCCGGACGCTGCCGCCGGCCTGGGCCGCACCTACTCCGGAACTCCGATCGACGTGCTGACCTACCATTACGACAACGCCCGCACCGGCTGGAACCAGACCGAGACCGACCTTACGCCGGCGACCGTCGCATCGTCGAAATTCGGGCTGCTGACCACCCTGAAGGTGGATGGCAACGTGTTCGCCCAACCGCTGCTGGTCTCGGGCTTCACGATGCCGGACGGCATCACCCGTGATCTGCTGATCGTGGCGACAGGACACGACACCGTCTATGCCTATGACGCGCAAAGCTACGCCGTGCTCTGGCAGGTCAGCCTGGGCAAGCCGCAATCCACCGGCGACGTGGGCTGCGGTGACGTGCAGCCGGAATACGGCATCTCCGGCACTCCGGTGATCCTGCGCAGCGGGCCCGGTGCCGCCACGCTCTACCTGGTAGCCGCAACCGAACCGTCGCGGTTCGACTTCCACACGCAGTTGCACGCCCTGAACTTGGCCACCGGCGCCGATGTCCAGCCTGCGGCGGAACTGGCGCCCGCCGCCACGCTGTCGGACGGTTCGACGTTGAGCTTTGACGCGCAAAACCAGTGGAACCGGGCGGGCCTGGCGGCAGCCGGTGGATCGATCTATGTCGGCATCGGTTCGCACTGCGACAACAACCAGGGTTCCATCTCCGGCTGGCTGCTGCGCTACAGCGCTGCCCTGGCGCCGCAGGCTGCCTTTCACACCATCGAGACGCCGCAGGGCGGGTCGGAACTGGCCAGCGTCTGGATGACGGGCTTCGCCCCGTCGCTCGATGCCAAGGGCAATGTGTTCGTGGTGACCGGCAACGGCGACGTATCGGGCAAGGGCAAGGACTGGGGCGAGAGCGCCCTGTCGCTCGACCCGTCGCTCGGCCGCGTGCGCGGGCATTTCACGCCTGCCTCCTACCCTTCCCTGAACGGCGGCGACCAGGATTTCGGGTCCGGCGGCATCATGCTGCTGCCCCCGGTTGCCGGACAGACCGTGCCGCCGCTGGCCGTGGCAATCGGCAAGTCAGCGGTGCTGTACCTGCTCGATCAAGACAAGCTGGGCGGCCTCAAACCCAACGACAGCGGCGCGTTGCAGGCAACGACGCTGACGCAGCGCAACAATGCCGGCGTGTGGGGTGGTCCGGCCTACTATGACGGTGCCGACGGCCCCACCGTGTTCCTGCAGACCGACAGCGACGTGTTGCGCGCCTTCAACGTCGCCACCACCGGCACGCCGGCGCTGAAACAGACGGTGACCGGAACGACGCAGGCGGGCTATGGCGGATCACTGCCGATCGTCTCGTCCAATGCCGCCGCCACCGGCATCGTCTGGCTGGTGCGCCGCTCTGCGCCCATGGAGTTGGAGGCCTACGACGCCCGCGTCTTGGGCAAACCGTTGTTCGCCGCCAACGCCGGCACCTGGTCGAACACCAACCAGAACTCGTTCGTCACGCCGCTCGAGGCGAACGGGCGTGTGTATGCGCCGGCCTACAAGACGGTGAAGGTCTTCGGCCTGACTCCCTGAGCGCGGCCACGCGGACCGAGGAGCCCGGACGGGCTCCCCGGACGTTGCCGCCGGATTTGCACCCTTGCCCGCCTGAACGGTAAGCTCTCCTTGTTACCAGACAGGAGAGACGGTTGCCGGGCGCCATTTCGGCTGGAGCCAGGCCAGGCCTGGGCACGGCTGCCGCCAGCCGGGCATCGGAGTCCGCCCCGAGGCTCGCGACGGAACTCGCGATCGTCGTTCCAACCTATAACGAGGCCGGCAACATCCTGGTGCTGGCAGACCGGTTGCACCGCACGCTGGACGGCCTGTGCCGCTGGGAAATGGTCGTGGTGGACGACAACTCGCCGGACGGCACGGCCGCGATCGTGGACGCGGCCGCGCAGGCCGGCGACAGCCTACGCTGCCTCCGCCGCATTGGGCGCCGCGGCCTGTCCACGGCCGTCATTGAGGGGTGCCTCGCTACCTCCGCGCCTACTATCGTGGTGATGGACGCCGACCTGCAGCACGACGAGGCAGCGATACCGCAGATGCTCGCCTGCCTGGCCGAGCCGGGCTGCGACCTGGTCGTCGCCTCCCGCTACGCCGAAGGGGGCGGGG
>CAXUHU010000034.1:0-28634 GCA_964250925.1 uncultured Acetobacteraceae bacterium | reverse complement strand
CGGCGAATGCCGCGCCCCCGGCGGCCATTCCGGCGCGCACCTACCTCGTCTTCTTCGACTGGGACCGTGCCGACCTGACCCAGCGTGCGCGGGAGATCGTCAACACCGCGGCCCAGGCTTCCACCCACGTGCAGACCACCCGCATCGAGGTGAACGGCTACACCGACCTGTCCGGCACCGCCGCCTACAACCAGAAACTCTCGATCCGCCGTGCCCAGTCGGTGGAGAACGAGCTTGTGCATGACGGTGTCGCCCGCAACGAGATCGCCATTCACGGGTTCGGCGAAACGCGTCCGCTGGTCCAAACCGCCAAGGGGGTTCGCGAGCCGCAAAACCGCCGAGTGGAAATCATCCTGATGTAGTACCGCTCCAGCCGGGCCGGCACGGTTGTTCACGCACCGGCTTGCTTCCCGCGCCGACCTGCCCGCGCTCGCCCTGGTGGCGGGCGCGGCGATCGATACGCTGCAGCGCCCCTTCCTCACCCCCGCGCAAATCTCGGCCAGCCGCAGCGTCATGGGTGTTGACACACAGCTGATCGACGACGGCACATACTTCGTCGTCCTGCACGGTGCCGACATCGCCGGCTGCGGCGGCTGGAGCCGTCGCGCCACCCTGTTCGGCGGCGACCATACGCCCGGCCGGAATGCCGCTTTGATTGACCCGGAACACGATGCCGCCCGCGTGCGCGCCATGTACACTGCGCCCGGCTGGGCCCGCCGTGGGATAGGCCGGCTTGTGCTTGCCCTGTGCGAGCAGGCCGCCGTTTCGGCCGGCTTCACCCGCGTCGAGCTGGCGGCCACGCGTGCCGGCATCCCGCTATACGCCGCCTGCGACTACAGCCCGCTCGAACAGATCGATGCTGTGCAGGGTGGGGTGATCGTCCCCCTGGTCAGGATGGGCAAGCGAGTAGCCTGAACGCGTTGTAGGCGGCAATCGCCGAGCCGGCCCAAACAGAGACGCTGCGTCGCTGCATCGTCGTCTCGCCCAGCGGCATGCAGCCCGTCTGCAAGGCCGTTCACGCAGACTGGAACGGTGGGTCGCTCGCCCGAACATAAGGACGGGCCCTGGCCGTTGTAGTCGGGCCGAAAGCTTCTGGACGCTCGGAACCGCAGTGGCCGAAGCCACCGGCTGGCCGCGCCGCCGAAAGCATCGTTGTCGTGCTGGCTACGCCAGCTGGCGGAACCATCAAGGGCGAACAAACCAAATTAAACTCGTCAATACCGTCAACCTGCATCGTCCAGGCAAGCACAACCAAACGCGAATGCGAGTTCCTCAACGACGTATAGTTCGTTTTGTAAACAAGAAATTCAGCTGGATCTCACATATTATCGTCTTCTCTCTGCTCTTTGCGCTTGATTTCTGGTTATTTTATACTCTATACTATTAACATCCGGACAACACGGCCGGCAACGTTACACCGAGGAGTAAGCCATGATCGACCGTTCGCATCTTGTCACCGTCCAAGGGTGCGGCCTCGCCCTAGCCTTAATCGTTGCCGCCGCTCTCAGCCCAACTCACGCCCTGGCTGCTTCTTCCGAGTGCGCCGCCAGCACCTCGTCCATCACAGAAGATTCAACCAGAACGATACGACTAGCGAATGTGCATCCATCCCCGGTTGTCAATGACGATGATGGCGACTCGCTTGCTCCCGAAGTTCGCCACCACTGGCCCAGCCTGGACGGCGATGGCCCGCTCGGCCCGCTCGTGCGCCACCACTGGCCCTGAGGACGATAGGACGCGGGTTTCTTTGACCCGCGACCACACGCACGCCTGCCGGCACAGTTGTTCCCTCAACATCCTCGGCCGTGGGACGGGATGAGGCCGCAGGCCTCGCCCGCCCGGGTTGCTACGTCGCTACCAGCGCTTACCAGTTGACGGTGGGGCCACTCGCGTGCGTTGATGCGCGGCGCCAACGAACAGGTTAGGACGCGGATCGATGACGCTCAGCCTGGCCAGCCGCAACCTGCTTCGAAGCGTCCGGTTGTCCGCGCTGACCGTGGCTTTTGCCGCCGTCGCGTGCTTGCCGGGCGCGCCGGCTCGCGCGGGCCGCTCGACGTTCCGGACCTACAATGCCAACCAGGGCCTCTCCAGCCTTGGCGGCGGCTGTATTACTCAAGACCGCAGCGGCTTCGTGCTCGTCTGCACAGAGAGTGGCGTCTTCGCCTATGACGGCCGGCGGTTTGACAACCTCGGCACCGACCAAGGCCTGCGTCAGGGCGGCGATGTCTACGACGTTGCTGTCGCTGCCTCCGGCCGGGTGGCGGTCCGATTCGCCGACGAGGTGCTGGTCTCCGACCGGGCCACTGACGCGTCACATGCTCCCCGCTCTCTGTTGTTTCAGACCGTCGCCCATCCCGGGCTGAATTTCTACGATGAAACCCTGCACCGCCTGGTGGCCTGGCAAGACGGCTTGGTCCTCTTGGCCGGTGATGCTGTCGAACGAATCGTTCTTCCCGCGGATGGAGCACCCAGGATCGAAGTCATGGGATACGATCCGGTGGAGCGCGCCATGCTCGCCAGTCCCATGTCCGTCTTCTCGATCACCGGCCACCTCTGGGCGTCGTTGGCCGACGGCAGGCTGTGCACGGCCGATCCCGGTCACGTCAGGTGCTACGGCGTGGCAGACGGGCTGCGCGGCGGCGAATGGGTGGATGTCGTGGCGGGCGATGGTGGCCGCGTGCTGGCCAGGTCGGCGACATCGGTCGCGACCCTCGACCCTGCATCCGGCGCCTGGTCCGTGGTGAGCCTGCCCGACCAGGGCGGACGCTACCGCAGCTATGTCAGCAATCTCGGCCTTTTCAGAACGCCCGATGGCGGCCTGGTAACCCAAGCCGATCACGGGTTGGCAGTGCTGGGCGCCCAGGGCTGGCGCACGCTCTCCGTCGAGGAAGGCGCGCCGTCCGGCACGATCGTCAGCGCCATGACGGACGCCACCGGCCAGCTTTGGTTCCAAGTCTTCGGGCTGGGTCTCAAGAGGTGGGTGGGTTATGGGCGGTGGGAGACGTTCCAGAAGTCCGACGGCTTGTCGGATGGGGTCGCCTGGGCGACCGCGCGTGCGCCGGGCGGTCCGCTTTGGATCGCCACCGACACCGGGATCGACGAGGTCGTCCGCCGGGGCTCAGCGCTGAAGCTGTCGCGGGTGTTCCCCGAGGCATCCTACGCGCTGGCCGCCGGTCCCCACGGGCGCCTGTGGTGCAGCAACGGCAACGAAGGCGCGATGGTCATCGATCCGGTCACCGGCTCGGCCACCCGGATCGGCACGCCTGCGGTCGGCGCAATCTTTGCGGGCGTCGATGACGTCTGGCTCGGCACGCGCAGCGGGCTGTTCAAGGTGGACGACCGTCCCGGAAAGCCCCTGGGCGCCCAGCTTGCGGCGTCAGCCCGGACGGAAATCGTCGATGTAACGGGCGATGGGTCAGGGGGCGTGTACTATCTCTCCAGCGGCCGCCTGCGCCACCACCACCAGGACGGGGTCGACCGCCCCATCCTAGAACAATGGCCCATCAAAGGCTTCGAACCGCTGTCCCTCGCCCTCGACCATAACGGGGCCTTGTGGGTCGGCGGGTCCGGAGGCCTGTTCCGCTTCGCCTTTGCCGCCGACAAGATGGTCGCCAGCCTGTCCGTGCCGACGTCGGACACGCTTTCCAACAGCATCGTGGCCGTCATGGTCGATCACAGGGGCTGGGTGTGGGTCGGCACGTCGCGCGGGCTATCCGTATCCAATGGGCAGCGATGGGTGTCTCTGGACATCGACAGCGGGCTGGTCGCCAACGACATCGACGAGGGCGGCCTGCGCGAGGACCCCGACGGATCGGTCTGGATCACCACGGTCGAGGGCCTTTCGCACTTGCTGGATCCAAGATGGCTGTTCGACCGGCATCCAGCCCAGGTCCTGGTGAGCGGAGCAACGTTGGGTTCCCGGCCCGTCACCGGCCGCATGCCCTATTCGAGGGAAGCGCTGACCGTGCAGTTCGGCACGCCCAGCTATGGCGCCGAGGGTTCCGTCGTCTTCCGCTATCGCCTGTCGGGAGTCGATGCGAGCGAGGTCCAGTCGTCTTCGGGGCTGGTGCACTACCCGTTCGTCCCACCCGGCCGACACGTGCTGACCGTGACCGGTTACGACGAGATGACTCACGATACGTCGGCGCCCGCCAGCTTCGTCATCGACGTGGCCTACCCGTGGTGGAAGCAGTGGTGGGCGGTAGCCTTATGGGGTGCGGCAGCACTCGGGCTCATCTACGCAGCCACGTGGCTGCGGCTTCGCGCGGTGATGGCCCGCCAGGCCGAGCTTCAGCGCCACGTCGCCAAGGCGACCGAGTTGCTGCGCTATGATGGCCTGACCGGCCTGCTCAACCGCCGCGAGATCGAGAGGCACCTGGCCGACAAGCTGTCAATCGGTCGCGGCGAGAGTGAAATGGTCATCGCCTTGCTGGACATCGACCATTTCAAGCAGGTCAACGACCTATACGGACATCTCGGCGGCGACGACGTGCTCAGGGCGCTCGGCCGGCTCGCGCTGGCCGACATATGGCAGGGCGAGTGCGCCGGCCGGTATGGTGGCGAAGAGTTCCTGCTCGTGCTCGATGACAGCGACGGCCGCGGGGCGGATAGGGTGCTGCAACTGCTGCATACGATCCGCGGCACGCCGTTCAACGCTGCTGGAGCGTCAATCCGGGTCACGTGCTCGATCGGGCTCGCCTGGGCCGTCGGTGGTGACGACTGGGAAACGCTGATAGGCCGTGCCGACCAGGCGCTCTACGAAGCCAAGGACGCAGGACGCGACCGTGTCGTCGAGCGAGGACGCCGGGGAGTGTCCGCCCAGCCTCGCCATGGCGAACGGCGAATGAAGCCGCTTCGCCCCGAACGCTTCGAACCGCGCGAGGGGTTCGGTGGGCTGACTAGGCCCACCTGAGGCCATACGGCGTTCGGCCTTCGCGTCAGCCTGGGCCGGTTTGCTTGGCCTTCGCCTGGAACCGGGCGTATTCGCGCACGCGTCTGGTATATTTCCGCCAGGCCGACGTGCCTTCGTAACGTGCGAACGGCGCAACCTTCTGCGCATTAACCCTGCGCAGGGCCGTGGGTGACGCCTCGACGGCCGCCTGGGCGCTGCTCAACCAGGTGGCGGGGAGGCTTGCCGTAGCGCCCGAATACGGCGGAGCCGGAACGCTGCCTGAACGGATAGCGTGGCGCAGCACCCGCGTTGTTACGCCGATGCGGCGTGCGGCTTGGGGAAAGCTGACGTTGGTCGTGTCGCTCATCGAGGTGTCATCCACAGTGCTGCGGCACTTCTGACCACCCCAAGGCGCCGATGGCAAGGCACCGCCCTCTGTCCTCGTCCGCGACCTCCGGCTGCTGGCCGGCCGTCATGCGCGCTTGGCGGTGGCCACGTAGCGGTCGATGGCCATGCCCAAAACCGGCAACGGCACGCCGCCGGTCTTCACCACGGCGTCGTCGAATGCCGCAACGTCGAACCGCGTGCCAAGGGCGGCGCGTGCGCCCTCGCGCAGGCGCAGGATTTCGTTATGACCCATCTTGTAGCCGCAGGCCTGGCCCGGCGAGGCGCAGTAGCGGTCGGTCTCGCTGGTCATTGCCGCAATGCCCTTGCCGGTCTGCTCGGTCAGGAAGGCGATGGCCTGTTCGCGGGTCCAACCCATGGCGTGCAGGCCGGTATCGGCCACCAAGCGGCACGCGCGGAACTGCTGCGCCTGCAGATAGCCGATCCGGCCGAACGGGTCGCGATCGTACAACCCGTGCTCGTCCACCAACTGCTCTGCATACAGCGCCCAGCCTTCCACGAAGGCGTTGAACCCCATCAGCGAACTGATCAGCGGGATCTCGTCATGATGCTCGGCGAGGTAGGCGCCCTGCCAGGTATGGCCGGGAATGCCCTCATGGGCGGTCAGCGTCGGCAGCTGGTATTTCGGCCACAACGACGTGGTTTTCAGGTTTACGTAATAGATCGCCGGCCGCGATCCATCGAGCGACGCGAAGTTCATGTAGCCCAGCGCCGCACCGTCCTGGATATCAACCGGAACGCGCTTGACCTGCACGTCGGCCTTCAGCGCCAAGTGCGACATCTGGGGCAGCAGCGGGCGGATGTGGGCAATACGGTCGTTGAGGTAGCCGATCAGTTGGGCGCGGCCCTCGTCGGTGTCGGGGAACAGGAAACGCGGGTCCTTGTTCAACGCCTGCACACGTTCGCCTACCGTGCCACGGCTCATGCCCTGCGCCGTCAACAGGCCATCCATTCGCGCCTGTATCGCGCGGTTCTGCTCCAGCCCCAGGCGGTGTATGTCGGCCGGCGACGTGGTTGTCGTCGTGCCCAGGCGCAGCGCCCAGCGATAGAACGCCTCGCCATCCGGCAGACGCTGGACGCCGGCCGTGTGGGGAGCATGCGCGGTCGCCGTCGCAAAAGCATCGATCTGGCGGTCGAGCGCCGGGTAGGTGCTCGTCTCGACGATCTTGGCGCAGCGCCCGGCCCAGTCGCCCGGCACGTTCGCAGCAGCCGCGCGCTTGGCGAGCGAGGCCACCAACGGCTGCTGTGCGGCCGGCACCGCGCGGAAGCCCTTCAGTTGCACCAGGGTCTTCGCGGCAATGAAGTCAGGCGGCATCACGCCCAGCGACGCATCGGCGCGCACCCGTCCGCTCTCCTGCTCCAGCACCCTGCCGAACGCGGAGACACGGGAGAGATAGGCTTCCGCATCGGCCTTGTTGTCTATCTGGTGCTCCGAGTTGAGGAACTCCGGCAGCGACGTCACCGCCCCATCCTGCTGGCTCACGACGTAGGGCGACGTCCCACCCGTGAAACCGGCACGCGCCCCGCCGCCGTAGCCGAACCCGGTACCTTCGATGCCGCGTTCGGCCGCGTATAAGACCGTCTCGTAGCGGAGCCGGTCGGCGTCCGTCAGGCGGTCGCTGCCGATAGCCATCAGGCGCTGCCGCATGCTGCGCACCTGCGCCGCCCAGGCTGCCTCGGCGGCCGGCGAGGCGTCCGAGAGCTCGGATTTCAGGCTGGCGCGGGCTCCGTGGTCAACGCCCAGCGCAGTCGCCTGTTCGGGCGAGAGGCGAAGGATCTCGTCGGCAAACACGGCGAGCTCGGGCTGCAGCGGAGCCGCCTGGCCAGCCGCGGCCGCGCACGGGCCGGCAAATGCCACGGCGGCACCGGCCTGTACCAGCCGCCGGCGGGATAGCCCCCGATCCTGTGTCAACACCGCCTTCTCCCCAAACGCCCAGGCACAGCTTACGGCAATGACGCGCGCCATGACCATGGCTCGCGAGCCGCCCGGCCGCGGCCAACGCAGGCGCGTCTCGAGTTGAACGTTGGCGCTGCCTCCTCCAATTGCCTGTCATGATGCTGACGGATATGGGCGGCGATTGCGTGACGGCGGGCAATGCAGGGCTGCCCACGAGCTTGGGCGCGCCACTGCCGCAAGGCGGGGCATCCCTGCAGACCGTCCGCCTTCCGCCTGGGGTCGATCACGATGTGTTGGCCTGTTTGGCGTCATCGGGCGACGAGGCTGTCGTGGCAACCATCATCGGCGTCAACGGTCCGTCAAACCGCATGGCGGGCGCCTCAATGGTGTTTCTTGCCGATGGCGGACGAGTAGGCTCGCTGTCCTCCGGCTGCATCGAGGCGGACCTGCAAACCCACGCAGCCGCAGCGTTGGCCGACAACCGGCCGCGACGCCTGCGTTACGGCAGGGGGTCTCCCTGGATCGACCTGCCGCTTCCATGCGGCGGCGGCATCGACGTCTGGCTGGCGCCCCGGCCCGGAGCCGCACGCTATCGTGCGGCGACGGCCGAGCTTGCGGCGCGCCGGGTAGCCGTGCTTGCCGTCGGCGGTGAAGGCCCAGGACTGCCGCCGACGGACGTGGCCGCACCCTTCCTCGCGCACGTGGCCTATACCCCGCAGCTCTCCCTGCGGATATTCGGATCGGGCGCCGAGCCGTTGCATTTCGTGCGTGCGGCCGGCGCCCTTGGCTACCCCGCCCGCCTCTATGTCGATGGCGAGCGGCCGGGCCCGGGCGAGCGGGCCGGCCTGCACGCCCACGCCTACGCACCAGGCATGACCGGCCTTGATTTCGACCGCTGGACCCCCGTGGTGCTGCTGTTTCATGACCACGACCACGAGATCGACGTGCTGGTGCAGGCGCTGAACAGCGACGCCGCCTATATCGGCGCCCGCGGGTCGCGCAGCGCCGCCGAGCGTCGCACGTCGCTGCTTCGCCCGCTGGTGCCGGCCGCCGATTTGGCCCGTGTGCGCAGTCCGATCGGCCTGATCCCGGCGGCTCGTGATCCACAGACTATGGCGATTTCTATACTTGCCGAGATTGCGGCGGTGTACAAAAATGAGGAGAATTAAGCGCTTCCTCCTTGGAAGAACGACGCGAAAACCCCTATGTCCAGTACAGTGTTCTCGCGAACGGCAGATGCTTGGCCAGCGAGGATTCCAGGCAGGTGCGCATTTCGCGCATCTGCTCCTTGGGAAACACCCACTTCACCGAACCGAACTTCGTCGTCTTGCGTGTCCGGGCACCCTCGTCCATTTCCAGCTTGCTGCCGGGATACCAGCCGCCCAGCACGTCCTTCGATTTCGGCGTGAAGCGATGGGTGATCAGTTCGGCCGTCAAGTCCACGTCCGCCACACCGTCTAGCGACGCAGCAACCTCGGCAAACAGCAGGTCGTAGGCCGCCGGCCAATCCGGCACGCGCATGATGGGGGCGACCGTCAAGCCTACCGGGTAGCCCGCCTGCGCCATCGCGCGCAGTGCGGCCAGCCGCGCCGGCATGCGCGGCGCCCCGCCCTCATGCCGCTCGGCAGCCTTGGCGTTGACCGAAAACCGCACGCGCGTTCGACCGCGATGCGCAAGGCCCAGCAACGGCCCGACCTCGGCGAACTTTGTGGTGAACCGCAACTGCACCGGCGCCTCCCAGGCGCCGAACCGGCTGATGCAGGTGGCCAGGCTGCCGGTCAGGTGCTCCAGCGCCAGCGGGTCGGTGTAGCAGGAACACTCGAACGTCGTGCCCTCCCGCGCGCGCTCGGCCGACACGGACGTCACCCGCCCCTGGCCCAATGCAGCCGGCAGTTCGGCCAGGATCTCGTCCAGATTGGCATAGGCCCGGATGATCGGCGGCCCGGCCAGCGAGCCCGCCAGGTAGCAATACGAGCAATGGGCCGGGCAGCCCTCCGCCAGGTCGAACCGCCAATCGGCACTGGGCGGGATCGCCTGCAGCCGTCGCCGGCTGGCGCTGGCCGTCACGATGGCCATGGTGGTCTTGGCATCGCGGTAGCTGTCGGGCAGCCCGGTTAGGCGGTCGGCCGGCAGCCGGACGATTTCGGCGCCCAGCGCCGCGGCGCGCTCGACCATGTCGATGCCGCGGGCGGTTGCCAAGGCGGACGGGGTTACGAGAACTCGACGAGGAACCCACTGACGCGCCATTGGGGCCATATTGGGTCATCCCCGCTGGGCGCCTCCGCCGGGCGGTCACAAAGCCGTGCAAACCACCCCGCGGCTGGAGGCCGCGTCGGTCATATCGTGGCGGCTATCGCGTAACTTGTGGTGCTGCCGTTGGCCGGAACCTTGGTCAGCGATGCCAGCCCCTGGGAACTCAGGCGCTGGCCGCTGCCGCCCACGATGGTGAAGCTGACCATGATCGGCGTGCTCGCCGAGGCGGTCGGGCTACGCCAGGCGTAGGGCAGGGTGACGTCGCACGTGGCGTTGCCGCCGGAAACCGAGGCCGATGCGCCCGCAGTCTCCTCGATCAGCCCCGTCGTGGAGAATGCGGTCACCTGCATCGAGCAGCTCACGGTGCTTGAGGGCGTAACGACGTGGATGGTCAACGTCAGCTTGAACGTGCCGTTCACCACGCTTGCGGCTGCCGGGTCCACGTCGCTGGTCAGGCCGGCCGCGCGAAAGGCGCCCGTGCGAACATCCAGGTAGCCCAGGAGGCCTGCCTGGTCCCTTGCCGCGGCGGGCAGGGCTGGCAGGCAACAACTTGCTGACACGAGCGCAGATACAATAGTATTACGGCAACGCATAGTATTCCTCCTGCTTATTGTGATCGACCGGCGCACGAGACATATCGTTGTTGCGTGAGTCGGCGCAATAGAAGGCGGGCCGCAGCACTGCGTCCCCAGCCGTCCACCACGCCGTTATAGGATGCACCATGTCCGGCACAGCAACGCCATACGAGACGGTTCTCTGCACCCGCCACGACCGGGTGGGTCTGGTCACCCTGAACCGGCCGAAGGCGCTGAATGCGCTCAGCACCCAGCTCATGGCCGAGCTGACGGATGCACTCGTCGCACTGGACCGCGACGCCGGTATCGGCTGCATCGTGCTGACCGGCTCGGACCGTGCGTTCGCGGCAGGCGCAGATATACGCGAGATGGCCGGCCAGGGTGCGATGGACATGCGCCGCAGCGATTTCTTCGCGGATTGGGAGGCGGTGGCCCGGCTGCGCACCCCGCTGATTGCCGCCGTCGCCGGCGTGGCGCTCGGCGGCGGATGCGAGTTGGCCATGATGTGCGACTTCATCTTGGCCGCCGACACCGCCCGCTTCGGCCAGCCGGAGATCAAGCTCGGCGTGATGCCCGGCATGGGCGGCTCGCAACGCCTGACCCGTGCCATCGGCAAGGCGAAAGCGATGGAGATGTGCCTCACCGGCCGGATGATGGACGCCGCCGAAGCCGAACGCGCGGGCCTGGTCGCCCGGATCGTGCCGGCCGCCGACCTGCTGGCCGAGTCAATGGCCACGGCGTCCACCATTGCCGGCATGTCGTTGCCGGCGGCCATGGCGGTCAAGGAGGCGGTCCTGCGCGCAGACCAGATCAGCCTGGCCGAAGGCGTGCTGTTCGAGCGGCGGTCGATGCACGCGCTCTTCGCCGGCGCCGACCAGAAGGAGGGCATGGCGGCCTTCCTGGAAAAGCGGCAGCCCAGCTTTTCGCATCGCTGAGGCAGTGGCTCAGCCCGTCGCCAGCAACGCCCGTATGTGGCCTACGATAGTGCGGCAATCGTAGGGCTTGGCCAGAAAACGCGCTGGCCGGGGCAGGGGGGGCGACACAGGCCGTATGTTGCCCGACGTAACCAGTAGTCGGATGGACGGCCAGAATTCGTGAACACGTTGCGCGAGTTGCACCCCGTCCATAGGTCCCGGCATCCGTATGTCGGTAAACAACACGTCGATCCGCTGTGCACCACACCGCAACGCCGACATCGCCGACTCGGCGTCCGCCGCTTCGATCACCTCGAAACCGGCCTCAGCCAGAGTTTCAGATGCAACCATGCGGATCAACGGCTCGTCTTCTGCAATCAGAACAACTTGAGGTTGTGCGTCCATGTCAGCATAAAAGCGAAAGCTGAAAGAATTTCACACGCAACAGGCCGTGATCTTCTTCATTTCTAAAACCGTTTTCGACTCTGTCGGATTTGCATATTGCTGTCGAGCATCTTTTAGGGCCACATGCAGTCCGTGAACTTGGACGAAGGACCACTATGCCTTCCGCCCCATCGAATCTTGAGGCTGCGTTGTTGACAGCCATCGAACAGGCAAGGGCCGGTCAGCAGACCGAAATGGCCGTCTCGCTATCGATGATGCTGGAGAGCCTCCGCCGTCAGAACGAGGGTTTGGAGACGACGTCCGTGGCCTTTACGGCCAGCCGCCTCCGCGCATAGCCCCGGCCGGAGCTAATCGCTGCGTTGCTTACCGTGTGGAAGCAATCGCCGGCCATGTTGTTACGTATCGCCATCAGGTAGATACGATCGTATAATCCCTGTTGATCGCATGTGCTCTAATAGGGCGCCGCACCCGGTGCGCCGTAATAAGGCGGCGGCGCGTAAGCATACGGTGCGTAGGGCGCATACGGAACATAAGGTGCGTAAGCGGGATACCCATAACCATAGCCCGGAAAGCCAAACCCGAAACCGAAGCGCGGACCGAACCCGCCATAGCCGAAGCCGGCGCGGAAGCCGAACCCGCCACCATAGCCGAACCCGCCGCGAAATCCGTATCCGCCGTAACCACCCCTAAAGCCGCCGTAGCCGCCCCTGAAGCCGCCACCATACCCACCCCGGTAGCCGCCACCGGCAAATCCGCCGCCGTGTCCGCCAAATCCCCCAGCATGCCCACCACCGCCAGCCGCTGCCGCCGGTCCGCTGGCGAGGACGGCGCACACCATCGCGGCCGCCCCGCTCCGTCCCATCCTGCCAAGCATCGTTCTAGTCATCGTCCGCTCCTTGGAAACATCATTCGCGATCAAGCCCGCTATCCAGCTATTTGGTGCGTCACCAAGCCCGCCAACAGGCCCGTTGTCGGATGCGCTTGGCGGCGACAACGTGGACGCTCTTGCTCCGTTGCAGGCTCTGGCCGGTGTAACATTTAGCATTAATTGACGAGGCTTGAACGCCGTTCGCAAACAGCTATCATGAACGTCGTTCATAAATAGGTGGTCGTTATGTCTCTGCTCACCTCACGCCGCCTCGCCCCCCTGCTTGCGACCCAGACGCTGGGCGCCATCAACGACAACCTGTTCAAGAACGCGCTCGTCGTGCTGATCCTGTTCCGAACCGGCGCGGATCATGGGCCGGCCCTGGTTGCGGCAGCTGGAGGCGTGTTCATTTTGCCCTACGTGCTGCTCTCCGCTACCGCCGGCCAGCTCGCCGACCGGTTCGAAAAATCGCGGCTGATCCTCATCACGAAATTGGCCGAGGTCGCGCTGATGACGCTGGCGGCGGTGGGCTTCCTGCTCGGCAGCGTCCCTGTGCTGTTTGCCGTCCTGGCCGGGCTGGGCGTGCAGGCGACCTTCTTCGGCCCGCTCAAATACGCCATCCTGCCGCAGCACCTCGATGAGCATGATTTGGTGGCCGGCAACGGCTTGGTCGAGGCCGGTACCTTCCTCGGCATCCTGGCCGGCACGATCGCCGGCCCGCTGCTCTTCGGGCTGCGTCACGGCCCCGCGATCGTGGCGGGGGCCGGGCTGGCCATAGCCCTGGCAGGGGTGGCCAGCGCAGCGCTGGTGCGCCCGGCCTCATCCAGCGTGCCCAGCCTTCGCATCGGCTGGAACATCCTGAGCGAAACGCGGGCGCTGCTCGCCGCAGCCCGCGCCCAGCGCCCAGTCTGGCTGTGCATCCTGGGGTTGAGCTGGTTCTGGACCGTCGGCGCAACCCTGCTGACCGAACTGCCGGCGCTGGTCCGCCTTACTCTGGGCGGCGACAACCAGGTGTTCACCCTCCTGCTGGGCGTGTTTTCTACCGGTATCGGCATCGGCTCGATGGCTTGCGCCCGGCTGCTGCACGGGCGCGTGTCGGCCAGGCTGGTGCCGTTCGCAACTCTCGGGCTGTCGGTGTTTCTGTGGGACTTCGCCCACGCCGCAAGCCGGGCAGGCGTGCTCGCCTCGCTCGGCGCCACGCTGCACAGCGTGGCGGGCTGGCGCATGATGGTCGACCTGCTGCTGCTGGCCGTGTGCGGCGGCCTCTACTCCGTCCCGCTCTACGCCATCATGCAGGAGCGTTCGCCGCGCTCGCATCTCTCGCGGATGATTGCCGCCAACAACGTGTCCAACGCGGCCGCAATGGCGTGCGCCGCTGGCCTCACCACGGGGCTGGCACTGGCCGGCATGGCGCCGGCGGCCGTCCTGGTGCTGGCCGCGCTGGCCAACCTCGCGGTGGCCGCCTGCATCGTGCGCATCCTGCCTCAACAGACGACAGGAGCTGTCTTCCGGTGGTATTTCCGCCTGTTCCACCGTGCGGCCGTGACGGGGTTGGACAACCTGCCGCCCGAGGGCACCCGGGCCGTGATCGTGGTCAATCACCAGAGCTTCCTGGACGGCTGCTTCCTCGCCGCCTTCCTGCCGCACACGCCCACGTTCGCCGTCAACATACACACGGCCCGACGCTGGTGGATGCGCCCCTTCCTGACCGCGATCCACTATTTCCCGATCGACCCGATGAACCCCTTCAATGCCCGGACGATGGTACAGGCGGTTCGCCTGGGCCAGCAGCTCGTGGTGTTCCCCGAGGGCCGCATCACCACCACCGGCGCCCTGATGAAGGTGTACGAGGGCGCCGGCATGATTGCCGACAAGGCGGGGGCAAGCGTCGTGCCGGTCAGGATCGATGGTCTGCAGTTCACCAAGTTTTCGCGAATGAAGGGCATCGTGGCGCGTCGCTGGTTTCCACGCCTCTCGATGGCGATCCTGCCCCCGGTGACGTTGCACGCCGATCCTGCGTTGGCAGGCCGCGCGCGACGGCGCGCGATGGGCGCCGTCCTGCAGGAGGTGATGGAGCAGTCCAACTTCTCCACCGCCCAGACCGGACACTCGCTGTTCGCGGCGTTGCTTGACGCGCAGGATCGCTACGGCGCCACGATGCCGATCCTGGAGGACACCGCGCGCACGCCGCTCGCCTACGCCCGCGTGCTGCTCGGCGCCGCCGTGCTCGGCCGCAGGCTGGCGCAGGAGGCGCCGCTGGGCGGCCGGCTCGGCGTCATGCTTCCCAACGCCAACGGCGCCGTAGTGACCTTCATGGCCCTGCAGGCATGGGGCCGCGTGCCCGCGATGCTGAACTACTCGGCCGGCGCCGAGGCGATGCTGGCCGCCTGCGCCGCCGCGCAAGTCACCACCGTGCTGTCCTCGCGCGCCTTCATCGAGCGCGGCAAGCTCGGCCAGGTCGTGGCCAGGATGGAGGGCCGGGTGCGCTTCCTCTGGCTGGAGGATGTGCGCGCCCGGCTGGGCCTGGGCGCCAAGCTGCGCGGCTGGATCGACGCCAAGCGCGCCCGCCGCCTCCCCGGCGCCCGGGTGCCGGCCGGCAGCCCCGCCGTCGTGCTGTTCACCAGCGGGTCCGAAGGCACGCCGAAGGGCGTGGTGCTCAGCCACCGCAACATCCTGTCCAACATCGCGCAGGTCGCCTCCGTCATCGACTTCAACAGCAGCGACCGCGTCTTCAACGCGATGCCGATGTTCCATGCCTTCGGCCTGACCGGCGCCACCCTGCTGCCGCTGCTCTACGGCGTGCGCACCTTCTACTATCCGTCCCCGCTGCACTACCGAGTCGTTCCCGAACTGATCTACGACACCGACAGCACCATCGCTTTCGGCACCGACACCTTCCTGACTGGCTGGGCCCGCTTCGCCCACCCGTATGACTTCTACCGGATGCGCTACATGATCCTGGGTGCCGAGCGGGTGCGCGAGGAGACGCGGCGTATCTACGCCGAACGCTTCGGCGTGCGCGTGCTGGAAGGCTATGGCGCCACCGAAACCGCGCCGGTGCTGGCGCTGAACACGCCGATGCACAACCGCCCCGGGTCGGCCGGCCGCCTGCTGCCCGGGGTAGAGTATCGGCTCGATCCGATCGAGGGCATTGCGCAGGGCGGCCGCCTCGTCGTGCGCGGCCCCAACGTCATGCTAGGCTACCTGCGTGGCTCGGCGCCCGGCGTGCTCGAAACCCTGCCGGGCGGTTGGTACGACACCGGCGACGTCTGCACCGTCGATGCCGACCGCTTCGTCGTAATCGTCGCGCGCGCCAAACGCTTTGCCAAGATCGCCGGCGAAATGGTCTCTATGCCGGCCGCCGAGGCCTTGGCCTTGGCCCTGTGGCCCCATGCTGCGCACGCCGTGGTGGCCACGGTCGATGCGCGCAAGGGAGAGGCGCTGGTGCTGCTGACCACCCAGGCCGATGCGGCGCCATCCGCCCTGCTGGCGCAGGCCCGCGACCACGGCATGGCCGAGATCGCGGTGCCGCGTATTGTGCGCGTAGTGGACAGCCTGCCGCTGCTGGGATCGGGCAAAATCGACTACGTGGCCGCCACGCGGCTGGTGGCCGAGCAGCGCATGGCCGCGTAACTCAGCCGGTTGTCGGGCGGCCAAGCCCGTCAGCAAGCGCGCCGACCACCATCCCGATCTGACGGCGCAGCACGGCCATCGACATGTCGGCCACTTTTTCGTCCAGGCCCAGGTCCACCATGCCGTGTACGGCCGAGAACAAGCTGCGCGCCAGGATGACCCGTTCGTCCGGTGGCAGCTCCGGCTGCAACCTGGCCAGCGGCGCCTCCACCTCGGCGAATGCGGCGGCTTGCCGGGCCCGATACCAGCTCGGCACCGCCTGGCCCTCCGGCATGCGGTGGGCGAACAGCGCGCGCCAGCGGTTCCGGTGGGTGGCGGCGTAGTCAAGGTAGGCCACGGCCAGGCCGACCAGGTGATCCGCCGGGTCACGGCCGTGGCCGGCTGACCGCAGGGCCGCTTCGATGGCCGTCAGCGTATCCCCGTTTATGGTCAGGACCAGCGCGTCGAGATCCGGGAACACGCCATAGATGGCGCCCACCGAGCACCCGACCGCCTCGGCGAGCGAGCGAGCGCGCACGCTGTCCAGGCCGTGGAGCTCGATGGCGTGCAGGCCGGCCGCCAGCAGATGGCCGTGTAGCGCCTGATGGCGCGCGGCGGTCGATAAGCGCTGCCGGCGCGGTGCGTCCTTGCGTGCGTCGTCCACCATGTCCGCGCCCTACAGGCCGTCCAGCAGGTGCGGCGAGCTGGCGCACAGGGTGAAGGGCGCGCGCCGCCGGCAGGTTTGCGGATACCCCGGCACCAGCGGAATGTGCTCCTCATGGGCCGGCGGCAGGACGACCAGCAGTTCGCCTTGCAGCAGGGGCGAGCCGAGTGCTGCGGCCTCGTCGCAGGAGACGGCCTGTGAGGTGCGAGCCTGGTACATCGTGTTCGTGGGCAGGGCGGTCTGCGACGCCAGCAGCAGCACCTGCATGAACGGCGACGTCGAGACGATGTCCGCGCCGCACTCGACGGTGGGCCATAGTCTCAGCGCAGTTGCCGCCCGTAGGGCAGGCAACAACGCCGCGCGCGGTGCAGTCCAAGGCTCGGCCGTATGTTCATGGGCCCACATGCCCCAGCGCAGGTCGGCGGCGTCGGCGAATTGCAGCAGCGCTGCCGAGCCCAGCACCGGGATCAGCCACCGGCGTGGCAGCGGCCGGGCGACCTTGGCAACGGCCCAGATCACCATGGCATAAGCAGCGGGCCAGAAAAATCGGCCGCTGGCGTGGAACTGGCGAACCAGACCGGGAACCGGCTCGATGTCGGCCAGCAGGATGTGGCCGGCATAGACGCGGTTCGACAGTGCAAACATGGCCATCCCCGTGCAGACGATCGCAAGGCCGCTCGGACGAGGCAGGGCTCGCCTCGGGCGCCAAACCTCCAGGATCGCCGCGGCGATGGCGACCAGCAGCAGACCGCTCCCAAGGTATTGGTGCCCCTCGATGACCTGCCCTCCGGTGGCGTCCAGGCTCGTTACCGGCCACAGGTGGGACAGGACAGGGCGTACCGGCGCCACAAGGTTCATCGAAAAGATGCCGAAGAGGGCAGGCGGCTCGGTTCCGCCGTATCCCAGGGCGATGCCGGCCACAGTGGCCGGTACGCAAGCCAGCGAAACCGCCAGCGCCTCCCGCTGCCACCGACAGTCTCCCCTTAGACAGAGCGTCAACGGCGCTGCGAAGAGGACGCAAGCCGTCATGACAAGCAGGTAGGGGTGGATCAGCAAGGCAACGAGCAGCAGGGCGGGGCACGCTAGCCAACACGCGCGGCACGATGGCGATAACAGCCGGTAGTACAGTCCGATGCCGGTCAGCAGCAGGAAGTGACTGGCCAGCGCCGGATGGTAGAGCAGCCGGATCAGGAACGTCGGCAGGCTGATCGCGATAGCTGCCGCGGCTGCAGCAGGACCCAGGCGGCGTTCGCCGGCGCTGCGCAGTGCGAAGACCGCGGCCAAGGGCTGCAACGCGCACGCGAACGCAAACCACAAATCGACAACGTAGGCTCCGGGTGGAGGCCAGGCTCGCATGGCCTTGAGCAGCAGCGCCGCCAACGGAATGCTGTCCGTAAGCGCGATGTTGGTCCCGCGCGGCGCGGCCAGGCGCGGCACCGTCAGCAACGGCCAGCGCCAGGCGTCAGCCACGAAATAGCGCTGCCCGACGACCATGGCCGCTTGGTCGCCGACGAACGCTTGGTCATACGGGTGCGCCGGAAACAGCCGCGCCAGGGGAAACAGGTAAGCTACGAGCCACAGTCCCATCGCGAACGCCACGAAATAGGAGGCCGCGCGGGTGCCCTGTTCAGCCGTCATGCAGCACGGCCCGCAACGGCCGCCAAACCCGTATCACGCCTCCCGAACGCCCTCGCGGATGATGATGTCCAGCCGCTGGCTCTCCTGCGCCATGCCCGGCACCTCGCCGGTGGCGCGCCGCGCACGGCCCAGCCGTCCGCGGTGTATGCCGGCCTCCACCAGCTTTTCCTCGATCAGGTGGGCCCGCAGGCGCGACAAATCGGCCAGGGACTGCGGCGCGCCGTCGTCGAGGTACTCCGTCACCACCACGGGCAGCCCCTGCTCGCTCAGCGCGAAGGTGGCCGCGGCCGCGATCACAGTCTGCGCGTCCTGGTCCAGCATCGCCGACCATTGCGCGAAGAACACCGCATGGTCGGCTGTCACGTCGCGCACGCGCTTGGCGATGGCCGGGTTGATCATCCAGGGATCGCCGGTGCGGTTGGGCTCGCCGCAATGCTGCACCCACAGCGCCATCACCTCGGCCTTGGTGGTGCAGGGGACCACCTCGATGGTGATGCCCGGCGCCAGCGTGTTGGCAAGCAGGTCGTCGATATAGTCCTCGCCGCCCACCAGCCAGGTCCGGCCGTTGAAATCGGCCAGGATGATTTCGGACAAGGGCAACCTCCTTGGATGATGGATCGCACCATGCACGCGGAGTATGCTGGCCGCCAAGACGGTTGGGCTCCGCCGCCGCACACTGTCCGGAGACGACACGCTCATGCCGCTGGTCCTGACCCTCAGCCCGCTGCGCCGCACCGCGCCGTCCGAGACGCGCACGCTTAGCGAGGGCACGGTAACGCTGGGGCGCGGCACCGTCAGCGACTGGGTGCTGGCCGACCCCGAGCGCTTGCTGTCCAAGACCCACTGCATGATCGGCGTCGAGGGCAGCCGCTACGTGCTGACCGACCTCAGCACCAACGGCGTATTCATCAACGGAGCGCGCGAGCCCACCGCACGCGACAGCCGCGTGTTTCTGACCGACGGGGACAGCTTCCGGCTCGGCGACTACACCGTCAGCGTAGCCGAAATGGAGGTCTCTCCGCGCCAGCGTGCCGCGTCCCTCGACCACCGCCCCGCGGTCTCGCACGATCCGCTGGGCGAGGACGGCGCGCACGACCCGTTCGGCAGCGAGCCGGGCACGATGTTCCGCCACCCGATCCCTGCGCGCCCGATGCAGGCGTTCCGCAGCGACGATCCGTTTGCGCCCTCGCCCGGCACGGCCGTGGGCCGGCTGGATCCGGACGACGACCTGTTCCAGGGCGTCGCCGCCGACCGCTCCTGGCAAGGCGCCCCGCAGAAGGACGACGCCGACGCCGCCAATCACGCCTTTGCAGCCCCGCACGCCGTCAAGGTCGCCAGCTTCGACGATCTCGACCTGGACGCGCTGCTGGGCGACGAGCCGCCAGGCCCGCAGTTGCCGCAGCCGCAAGCGGCACCGGTGTCCAGGCCGCCGCCGCAGATGGCCCCCGCGCCGGCGATGCCCAACGCACCACCCAAGCTGCCTGCGTCTCAACCGGCAGCCCAGCCCATCCCCTTGCCGCAAGCCGCACTCCAGCCGGTCGCCCGCGCGCCGGAGGCGGCCGCCGAGCCAGCACCGCCGCCCGAATCGGCCGCGGCCGATGCACAGGCACTGCTCGCCGCCTTTCTCGACGGCGCCGGCGTGCCGGCGCTGACCTTTCCGGGCCAGGACCCGCAGGCCACGATGCACGCGGCCGGATCGGTGCTGCGCGCCCTGGTCGAAGGCCTGCGGGAGGTGCTGATGTCGCGTGCCGCCATCAAGCACGAGTTGCGGGTGGAGCAGACGATGATCCGCCAGCGCGACAACAACGCGCTGAAATTCTCGATCACCCCCGAGGAGGCGGTCGCCGCCCTGTTGCTGCCCCCGCGCAGCGGCTATCAGGCGCCAGTGGCCGCCGCGCGGGAGGCGTGCCGCGACATCCAGAGCCACGAGATGGCGGTGATGGCTGGGGTGCAGAGCGCGTTGACCGGCCTGCTGAAGCGTTTCGATCCGGCGACGCTGGAGACACGGCTCGCCCCCGCCCGGCTGGACAGCATCCTGCCTGCCGCCCGAAAGGCCCGCATCTGGGAGCTGTTTTGCGCCACCTACGCCGACATCGCGCGTGAGGCGGAGGACGATTTTCAATCCGTCTTCGGCCGCGAGTTCGCCCGCGCCTACGACGCGCAGATACGCAAGCTGTAGGTAGTCGCCGCTCGAGCAGGTAGCTCGGCCTTGACACGAGCAGTTCGCTGAAGCTATCCGCGCACCTCCCGAACGTCATCCACCTGGTCCGCCGCGCGGTCCGGGCCACCAAGGTCGTGTTATGAAGATCCGCAACAGCCTGCGCGCCGCCAAGACCCGCGACAAGAACTGCCGCGTCGTGCGCCGCCACGGACGGGTTTATGTGATCAACAAGAAGAACCCGCGCATGAAGGCGCGCCAGGGCTGAGCGGGCGCGAGCCGGCGGCTCCGTCCGACCAGGACGGTCCCCGCGGCGAGCTTGCCCTTCGCGTGCCGGCCGTCCCGGCCGACACTAACGCCTCCGGCGACATATTCGGCGGCTGGATCATGGGCATGATGGACATGGCCGCCGGCTCGACCGCCCACGAACTGGCTGGCGGCCGCGTGGCGACTGTTGCGGTGTCAGACCTGGTGTTTGTCCGCCCGGTGCACGTCGGCGACCTGATCAGTTGCTATACCGAACTGGTGAAGACCGGCCGCACCTCGCTGACGATCGACGTGGACGTGTGGGCGCGCCGGACGATGCCGATCCGGCACGAGCGGGTGACCAGGGCGCGCTTCGTCATGGTCGCCGTCGATGCCCAGGGCAAACCTCGGCCGGTGACCGCCGGCGGCTGAGGTCGGCCGCGAGAGGCACGGTCTGCCTTTTTGAAAAGCAGCAAAACCTCGGCTGTCCTGTCGCGGCTCTATTCAGCTGCGCATGACGGCGTGGATGCTGCCAGTCCGGCTCAGCACGTTCATCGCGACTTCCGTACCCATCCGGCGCAGCACGACGGAGATGCGGGCCTCCCCAAGAACAAGGTTATGCAGCCGCACCTCGCTGAGGAACTCGGGCAGGCGCGGGCTGTCGAACACCACGCTGTGCTCGGCCGGGTTGAAGCTGATGCCCAGATTGGCGCCCAGCGCCGCATGCAGCGCAGTTGCCGCCCAGGCTTGGGGCGAACAGGCCACCGGATAGAAGGTGGGGCCCTGGCCACGCCTGCGGGCGAACCCGCAGAACAGCTCGGGCAGCCGGCGCAGATCGACGTACAGCGCCGCATCGAACAGCCCGCCGAACAGCCGCTCGGCCTGCGGCTTCAGTCCGTAGCGCGCCAGGCCCAGGGCGATCACCGCGTTGTCGTGCGGCCAGACCGAGCCGTTGTGGTAGCTCATCGGGTTATAGCGCGCCTCGTTGGACGCGAGCGTGCGTATGCCCCAGCCGTTGAAGAAGCGGCCCTCCATCAGGCCCTCGGCCACGCGCAGCGCACGGTCTGGCGCGCAGATGCCGGTCATCAGCAGGTGGCCGGCGTTAGAGGCGCGCACCCGGCACGGCCGGCGCTCGCCGTCCAGCGCCAGGGCGTAGGTGCCCAGATCCTCGCACCAGAATTTCAGCTCGAAGGCGGCCTGCAAGCGTGTGGACCGCCCGTCCTGGTCCCGAGCGACAGCGGAATGGCCCAGCCGCAAGGCGATCCAGGCGGCCGCCCGCCGCGCCGCATAGACGTAGCCCTGCACCTCGCATAGCGCGATCGGGCCTGAGGCCAGCATGCCGTCGGCGTGGCTGATGCTGTCGAAACTGTCCTTCCAGCCCTGATTGGCCAGCCCCTCGTCGGTCTGGCGGAAATAGGCGACGAACCCGTCCGGGTCGCGGTCCGCCTGGCTATCCATCCAGCCGGTCGCCGCGGCGATGCTGGGCCACAGCCGCTCGATGGTGGCCACATCGCCGGTGCGCTCCAGGTATGCCCCGGCCAGCATGACGAACAGCGGCGTCGAATCGACGCTGCCGTAATAGTGCCGGAACGGCACCTCGCCCAGCTCCGCCATCTCGCCATGGCGCACCTCGTGCAGGATCTTGCCCGGCTCGCTATCGGCTGCGGCGTCCGTCGTGGTCGCCTGGTTGGCGGCCAGGTAGCGCAGCACGCCGGCCGCGATGTCGGGGTCCATCCACAGCACGTTCAGCGCCGTCAGGATCGCGTCGCGGCCGAACGCGGTGCTGAACCAGGGGATGCCCGCATAGGGGTAGGGACCCGTGGGCTTGGCCGTGGTCAGCATGGTCAGGTCGCTGATGGCGCGCCGCATCGCCTCGTTGAACAGCTCGTTGGAACTCTCGATGCCCGCGGCGCCGGCCGAGCGCTGCCGCATCCAGCGCCGCTGCTCGATCATCCGTGCGACGAAGGTCTGCGACGGCGGGCGGGCCGCAGCCGGCACGTCGCAGGCGACCTCCACGAAAATCAGCGCGCGGCCATGCGGTGGCAGTACAACCTCGAACAGCGCCCGGCCCTCGTCGATGCGTTGCGGCGGCGGATCGAACCGAAGGTCGGTGGTGCGCCGGCGGTCGTCCAGCCCGGTATAGGCCAGCGACACGGTCTGCAGCGTGACCGTCGCCGGCTCGTGCCGTCCGTGCCGGTTGCGCCTCATGCCGCGTACCTCGAAAAGGTCCACGAAATCGGCGCCGTAACGTATTTCGACCGGCAGCGTGCGGGCGGCCACGTCGAAATTGCGGATGGAGATACGCTCGTGGCAGACGCCCTCCCACAGGAAGCGCGAACGGCGGATGTGGACCAGGTTGGTCAGCAGCCCGTCCTCGCCTAGATGCGGCAGGTCGGGGTTGCTGAGGTCGCAGGTGAGCGTCGCGTTGTCGTCCCGCAGCGTGGAGCTGAGCAGCACGAGCTGGCGCCCGCCCACCACCAGCTCGAATTCGGAGAGGTAGCGCGTGTCGTTGAAGTAGAGGCCCTCCGTGCCGCCGGGGCCGGGGCGTATGTCGCCGCGCTGGTCGAACACGCCGAACATGTCGTTGTGCTTCAGCGTGCGGAAGCGTTGCTCGACGAGCGAAATCTGGGCGGTGATGGCGAAATCGCCCGGCTCCTGGGCGAGTGGGTCCTGGGCATGCGGGTTCTGGGCGTGTGGATCTTGGACGTGGTCCATTCGGTCTCCGCTTACGGGGGCGCACGAGCGACAGCGCGGCACGCGATACTTTAGCGAACGCACGCCCTCCGGTTCCTCCTCTTCGTGCGGAACCTGCATTGTCAAAACAACGTTGCTTGGCGTTATGGCGAGCAGGGACACCTCAATCCGCACCTATCGCGAAAAACGCGATTTCGGGCATACGCCAGAGCCGGCACCGTCCGAGGTGGCGAGTGGCCGATCGTCGATCTTCGTCGTTCAAAAACACGCGGCCAGCCGACTGCACTGGGATTTCCGGCTGGAGCACGGCGGCGTGCTCTGGAGCTGGGCGGTGCCAAAAGGCCCCAGCATGGACACCGCCCACAAGCGCCTGGCGATGCATGTGGAAGACCACCCCGTCGAATACGCCGATTTCGAGGGCGTGATTCCGGCCGGCAATTACGGCGCCGGCACGGTGGAGATCTGGGATCGCGGCACCTGGGCGGCCGTAGGCGATGCCGACGCCGACATCGCCCGCGGCGAGATGAAGTTCACGCTCGACGGCGCCCGCCTGCACGGCCGCTTCGTGCTGATCCGCCTGAAGCCCCGGCCGGGCGAGCGCGGCGAAAGCTGGCTGCTGATCAAGGAGCACGATTCACAGGAGAAACCCGGTGTGGACGCGGCCGAGATGGAGCGCGTGCCCCTGCCCAAGGCGGCAGCGACGGCCAAGGGGCCCGCCAAGGCCAAAGCCAAGACCAAGGCGCCGCCACCGAAGGCCGCGACGAAGCATACCGCCGCCACCGGGTGGCAGCCGCCAGGCGATGCCGTGCGCGGCCCGCTACCCGAAAGCCAGGCGCCCATGCTGGCCAGCAATGCCGACGCGCCGCCGGTGGGGGGCGAGTGGCTGAGCGAGATCAAGTTCGACGGCTACCGGCTGATCGTGCGCAAGGACGGCGATGCGGTCAGCGTGCTCACGCGCAACGGCCTGGACTGGACGCGCCGCCTGCCTTCGGTGGCCGCCGCCGTGGGGGCGTTGCCTGCGCGGACGCTCATGGCGGACGGCGAGGTGGTGGCGTTGCGCAACGACGGCCTGTCCAGCTTTCCCGACCTGCAGGCGGCCCTGGCCGAAAGCCGCGACGACACGCTGCACCTTTATCTCTTCGACGTGCTGCACCGCGACGGATGGGACCTCCGCCCGCTGCCGCTCAGCCTGCGCAAGGAGGTGCTGGTGGCGCTGGTGCCAGCGGCGCAGGACTTCATCCGGGTGAGCGACCACCTGGAGGGCATCACCGACCAGGTTCGCAAGACGGCCTGTTCGATGGGGCTGGAAGGCATCATCTGCAAACGTTCCGATGGGGCCTACCGCGCCGGCCGAAGCCGCGACTGGCTGAAGGTGAAGTGCCAGGGCCGCGAAGAGTTCGTCGTCGTCGGCTGGACCAACCCGCAGGGCAGCCGAACGGGCCTGGGCTCGCTGCAGATGGGTTTCTACGACGAGCAGGGCAGCCTGCACTACGTAGGCGGCTGCGGCAGCGGCTTCACTGACACGATACTGCGCGACCTGTCGGACCGGCTTGCCAAGCTGCCGCCCGACGCGCTGGCCCAGATGAAGCTGACGGAGGAAAAGCCACCCGCCGGCGTGCACTGGGTGAAGCCCTTGCTGGTCGCCGAGGTGCAGTACACCGGGTGGTCGGGCGCCGGGCGGCTGCGCCACGCCGTCTATCTCGGCCTGCGCGAGGACAAGGCAGCGCGCGACGTGGTGCGCGACGTGCCCAATCCGGAGGCCAAGCGCATCGCGCTTGGCGGCACGCTTCGCTCGCACTCGGGCCGTATCGTGCGCGCGGAAAAGCCCAGCCCGCGCGCGGCCGAAATCGGCGGCGTGAAGCTGACCCATCCCGAACGCGAGCTGTGGCCCGCCGATGGCGATTGCGCCACGGTCACCAAGCAGGATCTGGCCGGCTACTGGCAGGCGGTCGGAGACACCGCGCTGGCAGCCATTGCCGACCGTCCATTGGCCCTGGTGCGCTGCCCTGACGGCGTTGATGGCGAGCATTTCTTCCAGAAGCACGCCAATCGCGGCATGAACGCCAACCTGCACGAGGGCGCGTGCGACGGCGCACCCTACCTGGCACTCGGATCGCTCGACGGCCTGATCGCCACCGCGCAGATGGCCGCGTTGGAGCTGCATAGCTGGGGCAGCCGGCTGGCCGACGCAGCCCATCCCGACCGCCTGGTGTTCGACCTGGACCCGGGCGAGGGCGTAGCATGGCCCCAGATCGTGCACGCCGCCCACGACGTAAGAACCAGGCTGCAACGCGAGGGCTACGAGAGCTACTGCCGTACTTCCGGCGGCAAGGGCCTGCACCTGGTGGTGCCGCTGGTGCCGGCTGCAGGTTGGGACCAGGCCCGCGCTTGGTGCCGGGCGATGGCGGAGAGGTGGGAGCAGGAGGCGCCCGGTCTCTACGTGGCCAGCGTCCCCAAGGCGCGCCGCCGCGGCAAGATCCTGATCGACTGGCTGCGCAACGGGCTGGGCTCTACGGCCATCGCGTCGTTCTCGCCGCGTGCCCGGCCGCACGCGACGGTCGCAACGCCGCTGGCCTGGCGCGAAGTGACGGAGAGGCTCGACCCCCAAACCCTGACCATACGAACCGTGCCGGCCCGGCTGGCCAAGCTGAAATCCGATCCGTGGGACGGCTTCGACCACGTCACGCAGAGCCTGGCCGCGGCGCAGCCCGCGCAGGCCGCCCCGAAGAGGAAACGCGCGCATGGCTGAACGGCCGATCTGGCGCGGGCATCTGCGCCTCGCCCTCGTGTCCTGCCCGGTGGCCCTCTACACCGCGCACCGCGAGACGGCGAACCTGCATTTTCACTTCATCAACCCTGCCACCGGCAACCGGGTGCGCATGGTCACCCTCGATGCCCAGACCGACGACGAGCTGAAACGCGGCGACCTCGCCCGCGGCTACGAGTTCGAGAAGGGACACTACGTGCTGCTCGACAACGAGGATTTTGAGAAGGCGCGCATCGAGAGCTCCTCCACCCTCAACGTGGAAAAATTCGTCACCGGCGACAGCATCGATCCCGTCTATTACGACACCAGCTACTACATGGCGCCGGACGGCGATGCAGCGCAGGACGTCTACGTCGTGCTGCGCGACGCGATACGCCAGTCGGGTTCGGTGGCGCTCTCCCGCCTGGTAATCTCACGCCGGGAGCGCGCCGTGGCCATCATGCCGATGGGCCGCGGCCTGGTCCTGCACACGCTGTATGAGACGCGCGACATCGCCGACCCCGCGCGCCTGTTCGAAGCCGTGCCCGCCGAGAAGCCCGAGGCCGACATGGTGAAGCTCGCAACCCAATTGATCGACCGCCAGGCGGCCAAGTTTGAACCGACCGATCTCGACGACCGCTACGAGGCGCGGCTGCGCGAGGTGATCGACTCCAAGATCAAGGGCAGCGGTTTCAAGCCCGAAGCCGAGCCGGAGGACCGGGGCAACGTCATCGACCTGATGGCCGCGCTCAAGCGCAGCCTGGGCCAGGTCGACGCCAGGAAAGAGCCCGCCAAGCCCACAGCGAAAGCGGCACCGGCCAAGCCAGCCAAGAGAGCCGCGCCAGCCGCCAAGGACGTCAAACCCGCCGCGAGCAAGGCAGCCCCCAAGGCAGGGCCGCGCAAACGCGCGGGCTAGACGTCGTTGCCAACAGAGCATGATCGCATCAGGTTGACCTTCAACCGCGCTAGGCATGCTCTGGTCGTCGCAGACTCTGTGCCGAAACGTGCGCAAAGCGAATATCGGTTACCAGCGTGTTGAGCGCGTTAGATACAGCGATCGCCAAGCGGTAAGTCAGCGAGCGTTCTTCAAGGCGACAGCCTCAACCTGCTTTACGAAATGCGCGGCTCGACACCTGGATGTTGTTGCCGCAGGGGTCTTTAGCGTTCGCGTAGGAATACCCGTCGGCCAGATGCTCGGCGCTGAACATCAGCCCTTTACCGGCACTCCTTCTGCAAAATCCTGAGACGTCTTCGACGTCAAACACCAATTTCACGGTTACCTGCCCGGGTTTGACGCCCTTTGCAGCGGCATGGACCATTATGTTCGCACCGCCGCTCAGTGCCACCAACTCGACGATCCGGTCACCAGGCAGACGGAGCGCCTGAAAACCAAAGTATTTTTCGTAGAAGGCGACGGTTCCCTCGACATCGCGGGCGTAGAGGATGAGCCGGTTCAGTGCCAAAGGCATTTTGGTTTCCTGGATTCTGTCGCCCGTCGGTTCACGTGCCGCCATCATCATGCTCGCCAAGGCAACGAACTGGATCACGACGGCTTCGGCCCCGGAAGCTATCGTGATCTAGGCGGCGTTACACCGGTGCCCCACCCGTTATCGGAGACATCATGCCCAAATTCGACCGCGATTCTGTTTGGTTCATCACCGGCTGTTCCACCGGTTTCGGACGCGAGTTGGCGCAGCACGTCCTGGGCCGCGGCGGACGTGCCGTGGTGACGGCGCGCGACGCCGCCCGCGTGCAGGACCTGGCGGGCGAGGCACCCGGCCGCGCGTTAGCCTTGTCCCTCGACGTGACGCAGCCGGAGCAGGTCAAGGCGGCCGTCAAAGCCGCGGAACAGACGTTCGGTGCGATCGACGTGCTGGTGAACAACGCCGGCTACGGCTACATGGCCGCCATCGAGGAGGGCGAGGACGAGGAGATACGCGCCCAGTTCGAAGCCAACGTGTTCGGCCTGGTGACGATGACGCAGGCCGTGCTCCCGGGCATGCGCGCCCGCAAGCGCGGCCACGTCGTCAACATCTCGTCGCAGGGCGGGCTCGTGGGTTTTCCGGGCGTGGGCTTCTACAACGCCAGCAAGTTCGCCGTCGAAGGCCTGTCCGAGGCGCTGGCCGGCGAGGTCAGGCCGCTCGGCCTCGGTGTCACGATCGTGGAGCCGGGCCCGTTCCGCACCGACTGGGCCGGGCGCTCGCTTCGCGCGCCGAAACACGAGATCGCGGCCTATGCGGAGACGGCCGGCGCGCGCCGGCGCGGCATCGCCGGCTATTCCGGCAAGCAGGCGGGCGACCCGGTGCGTGCGGTCGCCGCCATCGTGAAAGCGGTAGAAAGCGAGCATCCGCCGCTGCACCTGCTGCTGGGCCGCCAAGCGCTGGACATTGTGCGCGGCAAGCTGGCCGCGCTGTCGGCCGAGATCGACGCTTGGGAGGAAACCTCGCTCAGCGCGGACTTCCCACCCGGCAGCTAGGGCCCGCGTCCTAAGCGCCAGGCGCCCGGGCACATTCCCCCGGGCGTTCGCTTTGCCTATACGGGCGCGATGCGCCTCCTGCTCGCCGCCCTATGTCTGTTGCCGCTGTCTGCCCAGGCGCAGGTCTCCACCGACGACCAGTCCCTGGGCGCGCTGAAATCCACCGCACCCCCGCCTGCCGCGCCCAGGGAC
>CAXUHU010000033.1:22924-33473 GCA_964250925.1 uncultured Acetobacteraceae bacterium | reverse complement strand
TCCACCGGCGAGGTGATGGGGCTGGACCACAGCTTCGAGCGCGCCTTCGCCAAGGCCCAGCTCGGCGCCGGCGTGGTGCTGCCGCGCAGCGGCTGCGTGTTCCTCTCGGTTCGCGACAGCGACAAGGGGGGCCTGCCGGGCCTCGCCCGCAAGCTGATCGAGATGGGATTTTCCATCCTCGCCACCCGCGGCACCGCCGCCCGAATCCGGGCTGCCGGCATCGCGGTGCGGGTGACCAACAAGGTGCTGGAGGGCCGCCCGCATTGCGTGGACGCCATTCGTTCGGGCGAGATACAGATGGTGGTCAACACCAGCCAGGGCGCGCAATCGACCGCGGACAGTTTCGACATACGACGCACGGCGCTCACCCATGGCGTGCCGCACTACACCACGCTGGCCGGGGCGCGTGCCGCGGCCCACGCCATCGGCGCGCTGCGCGCCGGCACGCTGGAGGTGGCGCCGCTGCAATCGTATTTCCGTGGTTCGTTCTGAGCACGCGCACCCCCCCCCCGCCTTGGCGCCGCGCCTGGCGGGCCCTATCCTCGGCCCGACCGTGGAGAGCTTGGATGACCGACTGGAACGTCGCGCAGATGAACGTGGGCCGCATGGTGGACGAGTCGGGCAGCCCCGCTTTGGCCGCCTTTATGGCGCGGCTCGACGAGATCAACGCGCTCGCCGACACGGCGCCCGGCTTCGTCTGGCGGCTGCAGGGCGCCGACGGCAATGCTACCGACATCAAGCCGACCGACGACACACGATACATCGTCAACATGTCGGTGTGGACCAATGTCGATGCGCTGTTCGCCTACGTCTATCGCACGTCCCACCGCGAGGTGATGGTGCGGCGGCGGGAATGGTTCGAGCAGCCCGACGGCCCCTACCAGGTTCTCTGGTGGGTCCGGGCCGGCCACTTGCCTACCGTGGAGCAGGGGCTCGCCCGCCTGGGCCTGCTCCGCGCCGAAGGACCCTCGCCCGCTGCCTTCACGTTCAAGTCGGTCTTCCCGGCGCCCAAGGACGACGCCCGCGACATGGAGCCGGAGCCGTATTGCGTAGGCTGGCGCTGATCTAGGTCGGCTGCACACCTTGGCTCAATCAGGATACCGGCCCACCCCTGTCGGCGGACGGGACGGGTCAACATCGCCGCAGCGCCCGCAGGGCTTGATCGTGAGGCGGCCCGGCAGGCGGCAGACGATCGCGGATCGCAGCAGCCCGGACAGCAACCTTCGTAACAGCGACAGCTAGACGGCCGTCGGTTCACCCTTCAAGCGCTGAAGGACAGCCCTGCGTTGCGCGTCGTTCATCGCGGCCCAGCCCACGATCTCCTCGATCGTGCGCAGGCAGCCGACGCAGAAGCGGGCCCCATCATCCAGTCGGCAGGTGCCGTTGCACGGGGATACGGTCATGCTGCAACATTTCGGCATTGGCCGGCGCCGGGCAAGGTGCGCCTTGGCCGACGAGCCGCCTCGCCCGGCGGACCTTGCAACGTCCGCCCGATACCGTAAGCTATCTGCCGCCTTGCAACGCCAGGCCACGTTGCCGTGTTGCCCGGCTCCCGACGTGGCGCCAGCATCGACCCCGAACCGGTGCAGGACGCGCCGCCCATGTCAGCTTCCCAAGGATACGAGCCTTTGCAGAAATTCCCGATGACCGCCCAAGGCTTGCAGCGACTGGAAGACGAGCTGCGGAACCTGAAAAGCGTGGAGCGGCCGGCCATCATCCTGGCGATCGCCGAGGCGCGCAGCCACGGCGACCTATCGGAAAACGCGGAGTATCATGCCGCCCGCGAACGCCAAAGCTTCATCGAGGGCCGTATCCAGGAACTGGAAGAGGTGGTGGGCGCCGCCGAGGTGATCGATCCGTCATCGCTCTCCGGTGAAAGCATCAAGTTCGGCGCCGAGGTGACGCTGCTCGACGAGGAGACGGAGAAGGAGGCGACCTATCAGATCGTCGGCGTCTATGAAGCCGACATCAAGTCGAAGCGTCTGTCCATCTCCTCTCCGCTCGCCAAATCCCTGATCGGCAAGAAGAAGGGCGATACCGTCTCCGTTCCCGCCCCAGGCGGCGACCGAAGCTATGAGATCCTAAATTTCAAGTTCGCCTAGTCCGTAGGCCAGGTCAGCCGAGCGCCGCACCAAGAAGCCCGGCATGGACGCCCTGACGCCCACCCTCACCCTGTCCGACGTGCAGGCGGCCGCCGGGCGCATCCGGGGCACCGTGCTGCGCACCCCGACCGTGCCGGCCGCACTGCTGTCCCGGCTGACCGGTGCCGAGGTGACGCTCAAGCTCGACAACCTGCAGGCGGTCGGCTCGTTCAAGGAACGCGGTGCAGCCAACCGCCTGGCGCTGCTCACGCCCGAAGAGCGGACGCGCGGCGTGGTCGCCATGTCGGCCGGCAACCACGCCCAGGGTGTCGCGCGCCATGCGACGCTGCATGGGGTGGCCAGCACGATCGTGATGCCGCTGTTCACGCCGCTCGCCAAGATCAGCGGCACGGCGGCGTGGGGCGCCCGCGTGGTGCTGCACGGCGCCACCCTGGCCGAGGCAGGCGCCCATGCTGCCCACTTGGCCGAGCACGAGGGCCTAGTGTTCATCAGCCCCTACGACGATTACGCGATCATGGCCGGCCAGGGCACGCTGGCGCTGGAGATGGTCGAGGATGGTCCCGAGCTGGACGTGCTGCTGGTGCCGATCGGCGGCGGCGGGCTCATCAGCGGCTGCGCCGTCGTCATGGCCGCCCTCAACCCACGCACACAGGTGATCGGCGTTCAGGTGGCGCCTTATTCCGCCCTGGCCCAGCGCATGGGCGCCCCGGCGCACGAACTGGGCGGCGCCACGATCGCCGAGGGCATTGCCGTGCGCGACGTGGGTTTCGAGACGCGCAAGATCATCGCCCGGCACGTGAGCGAGGTCCTGGTCGTCTGCGAACGCAGCGTGGAAGACGCGATCTCGCTGCTGGCGGAGGGAGCGCGCGTGGTAGCCGAGGGCGCGGGGGCCGCGGCGTTGGCCGGCCTGCTGTCTCATCGCGAGCGGTTCCTGGGCCAGCGTGTCGGCATGCCGATCTGCGGCGGCAACATCGACGTGCGCATCATGGCCAACGTGCTGCTGCGCGGCCTGTTGCGCGACGGTCGGCTGTTGCGCCTCCGCATGGACATACCGGACCGGCCGGGCGTGCTGGCCGACATCGCCGCGAAGATCGGCGCATCTGGCGGCAACATCATCGAGGTGTCGCACCAGCGCCTGTTCGCCTCGCCCAGCGTGCAATCCGCCCAATTGGAGGTGATGGTCGAAGCACGCGACCCGGCGCACGCCGCCGAGATCGAGGCGGCGTTGGCCGATTCATACGTCGTGCACAGGATTTAAGCTTCGGACGCCTTGCATCATTTCGATGCAGCATGTCGGGCTGCGCCGGCGTAAGAGGCCGTTCGGCCCTCGCGCCGCGTTCCTGCGCCATATCGAGCACCTAGCGCAACGATGAAATCCAGCGGATCGGTCATGAGGCCGGCATAGTATCGGTCCCATAGCCGCTTGAACACGCGAGGCCCGAGCTTGTGCGTTGCGAACCACTCGGCGCCTGGCTGTCCATCTCGCTCAATACATGTGCTGCCCGCCATTGATCGACAGCGTGGCGCCGGTCACGAAATCCGCGTCGTCGGCGGTCAGGAACGCCACCCCGCGCGCGATGTCGTCGGCGCGGCCCAGCCGGCCCATCGGAATGCGCGCGATGATCTTCTGCAGCACGTCTTCCGGAACCGCGCGCACCATGTCGGTATCGACGTAGCCGGGTGCGATGGCATTGACGGTGATGCCGAACCGGGCGCCCTCTTGCGCAAGCGCCTTGGTGAAACCGTGGATGCCGGATTTTGCCGCGGCGTAATTGACCTGGCCATACTGCCCGGCTTGGCCGTTGATGGAGCCCACATTCACGATGCGGCCGAACTTCTTGGCCCGCATCGCATCGAACGTCAGTTTGCAGAGGTTGAAGCAAGACCCGAGATTGGTGTCCATCACCGCATCCCACATGTCGCGCGTCATCTTGGCCATTACGCCGTCGCGGGTAATGCCCGCGTTGTTGACGAGTATCTCGATCGGGCCGTGTTCCTCGTGGATGGATCCGACCGCAGCGGCGCAGGCCGCGAAGTCGCCGGCATCGAACTTCACGACGGGGATGCCCGTCTCTGCTTGGAAGGCCTCGGCTGCAGCCTCGTTGCCGGCATAGCTCGCCACGACGTTCCGCCCCGCCGCCTTAAGGGTCACGCTGATCTGCGCGCCGATGCCGCGCGTACCACCTGTCACCAGTGCCGTCCTAGCCATGCCTTGCCCCCCAAGATTGTTTTTCGTCAGGCACTATGACGCTGGCTTGGGGGCAGGGGCAAGGCGGGGTTCGGCAACGGCCTTGGACGGATTTACACGTTTACGGCCAGGGCCAGCCGCAGTTTACAGCTTTCTGAACGGTCAGGGCCACAACCAGGAAAGAGAGCGTTCGAGCAGCGTGTATAGCCTACGGCAGGAGGCGGCCCATGCGCGCACGAAGTGAAGCGGTTCTTATTCGCGAAAGCGGCCCGGCATTGCCGTCAGGAGGTCCATCGGCCATCCGCCGCCTGGCCGACACAGCGGTGCCTGCGCCACCAGCCAACAAAAATGCAGGTCCGAAAATGGCGTTCGAGCCGGAGCGCCTGTCCGGCCTGTGCGCTAGTCCATAACCATCGTGACGCCTGGCTGCCCGCCCACCTTGCCGGCAGGAGCCATGGTTCGCGCAGCCGAAGGTCAGACGGGTGTGATCATGCTTTCGTCGCAACATTTTGTTGTTTGACGACTCGCAGACGTAAGGAGAATTTTAACCGGCGGAACAGGATGATGGCTGTGCCAGGCGGGCTGCCCAGCCGAATCCCTCAACCGTTGGTGCGCCTGTCCGGACATCACTGCTGTCGTATTGGAATCGTCCCATGCACTCGTCCCACGTCTTCGTCCGGAAAGTCGCCTATGGCCTAGCGTTCGCAATCGAAGATTTGGTTGTGGTGCGAAGCTGGGCGGAGCGGCGCAACTTGCGGCTGAGCATCATTCTGGACCGCATGTCGGATGGCGCGGAGTACGAGGAGATGCTGGTTTTGGCTCCCGCCCATGCCAAGCGGAGCACATTGACGGTGTGGCGCACGAAGGACGGCATTTTTGCCCAGGCCCCGCATGGCCCGCCCCATCGCTTTGCGACGGTAAGCGAGTTGCTGAGCCAAGTGCGCCCGGTTCGCTCACGCCGGGTCGCGTGGCTTCAGCGGCTTGGACTGTCGTAAGCGCTGAGACCTGATCGCATCAGGTTTTGCCGCGACAAACATGCCAGCCAAAGGCCGGGGCGCGATGGCTTGGCGGCAGGAAGCGATCATGCCCTAGCGGCGGGGCAGGGCCGACAGCGCCTCCGCCACCGTCTGGTCCAGCACGCTCTCCACGCATACGATAATCGGCCGCTCGTCGGCCGCCGGTTCCTCCAGCGTTTGCAGCTGGCTGTCGAGCAAGCTGGCTGGCATGAAGTGGCCCGTACGACGCTCAAGCCGCTCCCGCAGCACGGCCGGATCGGCCCGCAAGTACAACAGCCGCACGCCTGAGCGGCCGGCGATCAAGTCGTCGCGGTAGCGCCGCTTCAGCGCCGAACACGTAACCAGGCCGGGCTGACCAGCCGCCACCCGTGCGTCGATCCAGCGGCGAATGGCGAGCAGCCAGGGCGCACGGTCCTCGTCGGTCAGCGGCACGCTCGCGTGCATCTTCTGCACGTTGGCGGGCGGGTGCAGCGCGTCACCCTCCTGGAAGGGCCAGTGCAGATGCTCGTTCATCGCCTCCGCGATGGTCGATTTGCCCGAGCCCGACACGCCCATCACGATCAGCACCAGCGGGCAGGGTTCACCCTCGCTCATGGCCGCGTGTAACGCGTCACACCTTGGCCGTCGGCCACCAAGGCCAACTCGGCCATGCCCACAAACAGGCCGGTTTCCACCACGCCCACAAGCGCGCGCATTTGGCGGTCCAGTGCGGCCGCATCTGCAATCGGCCCCGTGCTGCAATCCAGGATGAAGTTGCCGCCATCGGTGATGAACGGGGTGCCATCGGCGGCGCTGCGGCGCTGCACGCCCTCCGCCACGTCGGCCAGGCGCGCGTAGGTCAGCTCCCAGCCGAACGGCGTCACCTCCACCGGAACGGGCGCGCGCGTGCCGAGCCAATCGACCAGCTTCTCGCCGTCGGCGATGATGACGAGCCGTCGCGCGGCGCTGGCCACGATCTTCTCCCGCAGCAGCGCGCCACCAAGGCCTTTCACCAGGTCCAGGCTGTCCCGCTTGATCTCGTCCGCACCGTCGATACACAGATCGATGGTGGTATGCGTGTCGAACCCTTCCACACGCAGCCCGCCTGCCCGCGCCTGCGCCGCACTGCGTTCGGAGGTCGGGATGCACACGATATCCGGCTTTCGGGCGATCAGCGCGTCGATGAAGGCCGTGGCGGTGGAACCCGTGCCCAGGCCCACAACCATGCCGTCCTGCACCAGGGCGGCCGCCTGCGCCGCCACCTCGCGCTTCAGCGCGTCGCGGTCGGTCACGCGAGGGGGCCGTGCAGCAGGCCGCGTGCTTCCAGCTGCGCCACGATCAGCTCGGCCGCGGCCTCCGGCGACAGCTTGGTGGTGTCGATGTGCAGCTCCGGGTGTTCGGGCACCTCGTAGGGGCTGGATATGCCGGTGAAATGCTTGATTTCGCCGCGGCGCGCCTTTTTGTACAAGCCCTTCGGATCGCGCGCTTCGGCGTCGGCCAGCGGCGCGTCGATGAACACCTCCAGGAACTCGCCATCGGGCAGCAGGTCGCGCGCCATCCGCCGTTCCGAGCGGAACGGCGAGATGAACGACACCAGCACGATCAGCCCCGCATCCGCCATCAGCCGCGCCACCTCGCCCACGCGGCGGATATTCTCCACCCGGTCGGTATCGGTAAAACCCAAGTCGCGGTTCAGGCCGTGGCGCACGTTGTCGCCGTCCAGCATGGTGCTGTGCCGGCCCAACGCCAGCAGACGCTTCTCCACCAGGTTGGCGATGGTCGATTTGCCGGCCCCCGACAGGCCGGTGAACCACAGCACGCAAGCGCGCTGCCCCTTCTGGGCCGACCGCGTGGCGCGGCTGACATCGACGGCCTGCCAGTGAATGTTTTGCGCGCGCCGCAGCGCGAAGTGGATCAGCCCGGCCGCCATCGTCTCGTTGGTCACCCGGTCGATCAGGATGAAGCCGCCGGTATCGCGGTTGTCGGTGTAGGGATCGAACGCCACCGGCCGGTCCAGGCTGATGTTGCACAGCCCGATCTCGTTCAGCTCGAGCTGCCGCGCCGCCACCTGCTCCAGCGTGTTGACGTTCACCTTGTGCTTGAGCGTGGTAATCGACCCGGTCACCGTCTTGGTGCCGATCTTCATCAGGTAGCTGCGGCCGGGCGGCATCGGCGTGTCGCTCATCCACACGATGGTCGTCTCGAACTGGTCGGACACCTCGGCCGGATGTTCGGCGCCGCAGATTACGTCGCCGCGCGAACAATCGACCTCGTCTTCCAGGGTGACAGTGATGGATTGCCCCGCGGTGGCATAAGGCAGGTCGCCGTCGATCAGCACGCGCGCCACCCGGCTCTGCCTGGCTGAGGGCATGATCTTCACCAGGTCGCCGGGGTGCACGGTGCCCGATGACACCAGGCCGGAGAAGCCGCGGAAATCCAGGTTCGGCCGGTTCACCCACTGCACCGGCATGCGGAACGGCGCGGTGCGCGACAGGCTCGCCACCTCCACGTTCTCAAGGTGCCCCATCAGCGTGGGCCCGTGGTACCACGGCGTGTTGCCGCTGGCCTCGGTGATGTTGTCGCCCGCCAGCGCCGAGATCGGGATCGGGACGATACGCTCGATGCCGAGCTGCGACGAGAATTCGGTGTAGGATCCCAGGATGCGGTCGAACACCTCCTGGCTGTAGTTCACCAGGTCCATCTTGTTGATCGCCAGGATTACCTGCCGGATGCCTAGCAGTGACACCAGGTAGGAGTGCCGCCGCGTCTGCGTCAGCACGCCGCGCCGCGCGTCGATCAGGATGATGGCGAGGTCGGCGGTGGAGGCGCCGGTCACCATGTTGCGCGTGTATTGCTCGTGGCCCGGCGTGTCGGCCACGATGAATTTGCGTTTGTCGGTCGAGAAGAAGCGGTAGGCGACGTCGATGGTGATGCCCTGCTCCCGCTCGGCCGACAGGCCATCGACCAGCAGCGCAAAGTCGATGTTCTGGCCCTGGGTGCCCATTTTCTTCGAGTCGGCTTCCAGCGCGGCGAGCTGGTCCTCGAACACCATCTTGCTGTCGTAGAGGAGGCGTCCGATCAGGGTGGACTTGCCGTCGTCGACCGAGCCGCAGGTGATGAAACGCAGCAGCGATTTTGTTTCGTGCTGCTTGAGGTAGGCGTCGATGTCGGTGGCGATCAGGTCGGATACGTGGGCCATCGGGCTCTCCCATAGGAAGACAAGGCCTTCTTTTCTGAAGAAAAGAAGCAAAGACTTTGTTATGCTGTCGCTTCCTCAATAGGAAGTTTTTGGGTCTTTTCAAAAAGGGACTACTTCCTAGAAGTAACCCTCCTGCTTCTTCTTCTCCATGCTCGCCGCCGCGTCGTGGTCGATCGCGCGGCCCTGCCGCTCGCTCGTCGTCGTCAGCAGCATTTCCTGAATGATCTCCGGCAGCGTCGCCGCCTCGCTCTCCACCGCGCCGGTCAATGGGTAGCAGCCCAGCGTGCGGAAGCGCACGTTCTTCATCACCGGCACCTGGCCCTCCGGAATCCGCATCCGGTCGTCGTCCACCATGATCGTCATGTTGTTGTATTCCACCACCGGGCGCGGTGCCGAGAAATACAGCGGCACGATCGGGATGTTCTCCAGGTGGATGTACTGCCAGATGTCCAGCTCGGTCCAATTGCTGATCGGGAAGACCCGGATGCTCTCGCCCTTCGCCTTGCGCGCGTTGTAGACGTGCCAAAGCTCGGGCCGCTGCTTCTTCGGGTCCCAGCGGTGCTGCGCCGAGCGGAAACTGAAGATGCGCTCCTTGCTGCGGCTCTTCTCCTCGTCGCGGCGCGCGCCGCCGAACGCCACGTCGAAACCATAATGGTCCAGCGCCGCCTTCAACGCCTCGGTCTTCATCACGTCGGTGTAGTGGCCGTGATCGAACGGATTGATGCCGGCGGCGATGCCCTCATGGTTGATCCACTCGTGCATCGTCAGGCCCAACTCGCGCACGCGCTGGTCGCGGAAGGCGATCATGCCGCCGAATTTCCACGTGGTGTTGACGTGCAGCAGCGGAAACGGCGGTTTGCCCGGCGCGAAGGCCTTCATCGCCAGATGCAGCATCACCGCGCTGTCCTTGCCCACCGAATACAGCATCACCGGGCGCTCGGCCTCGGCGGCCACCTCGCGCATGATGTGGATGCTCTCGGCCTCCAGGCGCTGCAGATGGGTCAGGTCGGGCGCCGTCTGCGCACGGTCTATCGCGTTCATTCTGCTCTCCCAAAGGTCAGGCCGCAGACGATGCCGCGCAATGCCGGTCACCTCCTCGACACGCAGCACCAAGTCGGCCGGTATCTCGCGTTCCCCGTTCACCCACTGGCTAACGGCGCCCTCGCTGCGGCCCACCGCCTCAGCAATGTCACGCTGTTTCTTTCCCGACGCCCGAAACAATGTTTTTAGGTTGGCCACAGCGCGTAGTTTAGCAAAACTAAACTCGGCGAGCAACGTCGACTTTAGCCACGCTAAAGTGACCGACGTCATAACGCTTGGGCCTTTCGGCAGGCGCGATCTTCTTCTAGGATGGACCGTGTGTCCGAAGACAGTGATGGACAACCGGCTGCCCGGCTACGAGCCGCAGCGCCCCGCCAACTGAACAAGGTGTCCCCATGAGCGATGAACCCGTCCAGCCAGCCGCGCCCGCCGCACAGGATGACAATACCGACCGCTTCGCCGCCAAGCTCCAGCAGGATGTCCGCTCGTGGACGGCCCGCGACAACGACGCTGCGGATCGCGCCGCCGATGCAACCCTGGCCGCTGCCGCGAAAGCCGCCAAGGCCGCAACGGCCCGCAAGCGCAGTAAGCCTGCCCCGAAAGCGGCGGCTCCTGTGGAGCCGACCAAGGGCCGGCCGTTTTCCATGAGCTACGAGGGTGTGAGCAACGCCCAATACCTGGCTGGCCGAATCGCCCGTGGCGCCCGCTAAGGGGTGACGCAAGCCCCAAGCCGTCAGCCTGCTCCGTCCGCATGACCTACGAAGCGATCGCCCTGCGCCTTCCCGGCGTGGGCAGCAAGCGGATCTGCGTCTCCTGTGCCGCACGGTTTTACGATCTCGCCAAAACCCCTCCGGTGTGCCCCAAATGCGGCACCGAACAGCCGCCGGAAGCGGCCAGGGTCATGCCCGTTCGACGGGCGCCAGCGCGCGGACGGATGATGAAGCCGCCTGTCCCGGTTGCACGGGACAGTGACGACGATGCAGCGCCCGTCCTGGATACCGACGAAGAAGAAGGCGACTCCGAC
>CAXUHU010000033.1:0-22824 GCA_964250925.1 uncultured Acetobacteraceae bacterium | reverse complement strand
CGACTCCGACGACGAGGCCGAGGTGGCGGAGGACGCAGAGGACGAAGCCGATGCCGACGCGGTGCTGGACGAACCGGAGGCTTAGTCTTGCGGACCGCCAGACAAGGTCGTGCTTGGATCGCACACCCGATAGCCAAGTCGGTTGCTATCCTCGTCAGCCGTCTCATCGTACCCCGAGTGGCCGTCGCGCCGCAAGCGTTGCCGGATCATCTGTAATTCGGCACGCAAGCGTCGGCTGTCTTCGCGAATGCGCCGGGATTCAGCGACAAGCATTTTGGTCAACGCAATCTGATAGCGGCACTTTTCACACATTTGACGGTGGCCAACACAGATCCACATAGTACTACTTAAGGTTGTATAGGGCAGTTATCTTGCAACCGTCTTTTCGAGCCTGACCGCACGGGCTCGCTGGTTGTCGAGCACACGATTGCATGAGCACCGCGCAACAATCCGCCTCGGACCCGGCAGCATCGGCCTTCGTCTCGGCCCACGCCGGCACCGGCAAGACCAAATTGCTGATCGATCGCCTGCTTCGCCTGATGCTTGCCGGCGCCGATCCCGGCCGCGTCCTCTGCCTCACCTACACGAAGGCCGCGGCAGCCGAGATGGCCATTCGGCTGCAGCGGCGCCTCGGCGAATGGGTCGCAATGCCGGACGCGGTGCTGGATGCGGCACTGGCCGGCCTGCTGGTGCAGCCGACTCCGGCCAATCGCCAAGTGGCGCGTGCCCTTTTCGCCCGCGTGCTCGATCTGCCCGGGGGCATGCGCATCGGCACCATACACGCCTTCTGCCAGTCGCTGCTGAAACGCTTTCCGCTGGAGGCACGCATCTCGCCGCATTTCCGGCTGGTGGAGTCGTCGGACGCACGCGCCACGCTGGAACAGGCGCGCGAGGCTTCTCTGCCAACTGCCGATCCTGCGGCGCTGGCCGCGCTGGCTGGGCTGGTGAATGCGGATGGGTTCGCCGGCCTGGTGGCGGCATTGGAGGCAAAGCGAGACCAGCTGGCGCCGGCGCTTGCCCTGCCACCGGCAGCGCTGCAGGGCGCCATGCGCCGCGTCCTGGGGCTCACGGCTCCCGACGAGGCGGCCTTGCTGGCCGGCGCCGTCGCCTGGCCGGACGAGGCGCCCCTGTGCCGCGCGCTCACCCTGGCCTCTCGGCACGGCAGCGAGGGGGTGAAGACCAAAGCGCTGCGGATGCTGGATTGGCTGGGCCTGACGGCGAACCTGCGGCTCGAGCACTGGCCGCACTGGGTGGATCATTTCCTGACGCCGGAAGGCAAGCCGCGCGGGCCCACGGTCTTCGCCAACAGGAAGCTGTCCGACCAATACCCAGACATCATCCCCGCCTGCGCCGCCGAACAGGCGCGCATCGAGGCCGTGCAGGATGATTGCCGCGCGTTGCACCTGGCCCGTGCCTCGGCCGCCCTGCTGCGGGTGGCAGCCCCCATCCTCGGCGACTACGCTGCCACCAAGGAACGCCGCGCACTGCTGGACTACGACGACCTGATCGGCCGCACCCACCGCCTGCTCAGCGATCCCGCGGTCGGCGCCGACTGGGTGCTGTTCAAGCTCGATGGCGGCCTGGACCACCTGCTGCTCGACGAGGTGCAGGACACCGCGCCCGAACAGTGGCTGATCGCCGACCGGCTGACCGGCGACTTCTTCGCCGGCGCCGGCGCCCGGCCAGAGGGTGCGCTGGCCCGAACCGTGTTTGCGGTCGGCGACCGCAAGCAGTCGATCTACTCGTTCCAGGGCGCCGATCCGGCCGAGTTCGACCGCTGGCGCGCCATCTTCGGTGCCCGGGTAACGAACGCGAACCTGCCCTGGCGGGAGGTGGTGCTGGACGTCTCGTTCCGCTCGACTGCGCCGGTTCTTACCCTGGTGGACGCGATCTTCACCCATGCCGGGCCCGGCGTTTACGATCCTGCAGAGTCGGTGCGCCATCGGCCGCACCGCGTGGGCCAGGCCGGCCGTGTGGAGGTGTGGCCGCCAGCCCCGCGCCCCGATGCGCCGCCGCACACGCCCTGGACCATTCCGCAGCACAACCAGGCCCAAGCCTCCGCACCGCAAACGTTGGTGACCCACCTCGCGGCCTGGATCGCGGGCCAGGTTGCCGGCGGCACGATCCTGGAGAGCGAGGGCCGGCCGCTGAGCCCCGGCGACGTTCTGGTTCTGGTACGCCGCCGTGGCGATTTCGACCGCGCCCTGGTGCGGGCGCTCAAGGCGCGCGGGGTGCCGGTGGCCGGACTGGACCGCATGGTGCTGACTGAACAACCGGCCGTGCAGGACCTGCTGTCGCTGTGCGACGCGCTGCTGTTGCCGCAGGACGACTTAACGATGGCCGAGCTGCTGGTCAGCCCGCTGGGCGGCCTGTCCGACGACAGCCTGATGCAGCTTGCGGCCGACCGCCCAGGCACGGTGTGGGAGGCGCTGCAACGCCGTGCCGCCGAGCGGCCCGATTGGCAGGCGGCGCAGGCCTTCTTCGGCGCGCTGCTCGGCCGCGTCGACTATGCCCAGCCCTACGCGCTGCTGTCCGAGGCATTGGGCCCGCTCGGCGGCCGAACGCGCCTGTTTGCACGCCTGGGTCCGGAGGCGGCCGAGCCGGTTGACGAGCTGCTGGCCGCCACCCTGCTGCACGCCTCGGCACATGCGCCCTCGCTGCAGGGCTTCCTGCACTGGCTGCGCCAATCGGCCGCCGAGGTGAAACGCGAGGCCGAGGCGGCCGGCGATACCGTGCGGATCATGACGGTGCACGGTGCCAAGGGGCTGGAAGCGCCGCTGGTCATCTTGCCCGACACGACCGGCCTGCCCCCCGACGATCGCGGGCTGGACTGGGTCACAGACGCCGGCACCGGCGTGGCCTTGCCGCTATGGCAGCCAAGGCGCGAGCTGCGCTGCCGCGCCGTGGAGCAGCGCCGGGCCGAAACCGCCGCCTCCCGCCGGCGCGAATATCACCGCCTGCTCTACGTGGCGCTTACCCGCGCGCGCGACCGATTGCTGATATGCGGCTGGGCGCTGCGCCACCCCCAGGAAGGAAGCTGGCACGAGCTGGTTATGCATGGGATGAGCGCGCTCGGGGCCGAGGCGCAGGATTTTGGCGCCTGGCCCGGCCAGGCGCTAGTGTTCGAGACCGCCCAGGCCGAATCGGCGCCGCATCGCATGGCCCAGGCGGCTAAGGTGCCGGAGCCGCCGCCCGCCTGGGCCGGCCGCGCTCCGCTATGGCAGCCGCTTCCGCTGCCGCCGGAGCCGGTCCTGCCGCGCCCGCTTGCACCGAGCCGGCCAGAGGGCGTGGATTTGGGCCCGGTGCCTGCCGCCCGCTCGCCGCTGCTGCTGCAGGCCGGCAGTGTCGGGTTCGGCCGGGGCGTGGCGATGCACGCGCTGCTGCAGCACCTGCCGAACGTGCCGCAAGCCGGCCGGGCGGATGCCGCGCTGGCCTACGCCACGCGTGCCGCCAACGCAGGCGAGGCCGCATCACTGGCCGGCCAGGCGTTGGCCATCGTGGAAGCGCCCGCGCTGGCCGCCCTGTTCGGCCCCGACAGCCAGGCGGAGCAGCCGATCGCTGGCGTGGTCGCAAACCGGATCGTTTCCGGCCAGGTTGACCGGCTGGTCGTCGAGCCGGGACGGATCACGATCGCCGACTACAAGACCAGCCGCACCCCGCCCAAGCGACCCGAGGACGTGCCGCTCCTCTACCTGCGCCAGATGGCCGCCTATCGCGCCGTGCTGGCGCGGCTTTATCCGGATCGGGAGATCTTATGCCTGCTCGTGTGGACCGAAGGCCCTGAGGTGATGGCCTTGCCCGGCTGCCTGCTGGACAGCCATGCGCCAGGGACAGCACCCGCTGCAGAGTTGGCGGGGCAAACTTGATCGGCGTGCCCCACGCGCCATGTCAGTCGCCACCGATGTTAGGAGAACACTTATGGGTGCCAACACTACGGCCGCCACCGACGACACGTTCGAGACCGATGTCCTCAAGGCGACCGGCCCTGTCCTGGTCGATTTCTGGGCGGAATGGTGCGGCCCCTGCAAGATGATCGCTCCGGCCTTGGAGGAGATCGGCGCCGAGTACGCCGGCCGGGTGACCGTGGTGAAGGTGAACATCGACGAGAACCCGCACACCCCGAACACCTACGGCGTGCGCGGCATACCCACGCTGATCATGTTCAAGGACGGCAAGCCCGCCGCCACCAAGGTCGGTGCGGCGCCCAAGAGCCAGCTCAAGGAGTGGGTCGCCAGCAGCATCGCGTCGTCACCGGCCGCTAGCGCGGCATAACGTCGTACGGCGAACCTGCGCCTCGGCACTCTGCTCGTCTTAACGCGCATGTTGCACCGGGCGCCGGTATCCGCTGCGTAAGCAGCGGGTGCCGACGCCACCCGCCTACAAAACGTCCAGTTCCGTCACGCCGTCGGCCAGTAGTCGCAACAGGTCGGCCAGGCTCAAGGCCACGCACCCGTCCGTCGGCGTGTAATCCGCACGCGCGACATGCAAGAAAATCGCCGAACCGGCGTCTCGCCTGACAGGGCTGTCGTTCCAGCCCAACTCGCCGACCAGGTCATAGGCAGCGTCGTGCCGCCACAGCTCCTCGCACCGTCCGTCATGCGGCAGCACCACTCTCCTGTTGTAGTCGCCGTGCTGCGGGTCGTCGCACCAGCCATCCGTTGGGGCGGTCGGCTCCACCAGCACGGCGGCGCGCGGGCGGGCGATCCGGTCGGCGCGGTAGAAAACGCGGCGTATCGGCAGCAGGCCGCGCGGCGTGGCGCCATCGCCCTCCTGCTTGTGGACCGCAATACCACTTCGGCCGATCGCGGCACGCATGACATGGCCGCCGTAACGCAGCATGCTGTCTGGACCTATCCGCGCCGGCTCAGCCAAGCAGATGTCCGAAGCGGCGTGCCTTGGTTTCCAGGTAGCCATCATTGGTGCCGTTCGCGGCAATCGCGTGGCTGACCCGTCCGGCGACCGCGATACCGTGCGCCAGCAGCCCTGCAATCTTCTCGGGGTTGTTGGTCAGCAGCCGCACCCTCAGGATGCCAAGCCGTTTCAACATCGCCGCAGCAGCGGCAAAGTTACGCTCATCGGCACCATAGCCCAGGGCACGGTTGGCATCGAGCGTATCCAGCCCCGGCTCTGCCTCGTTGCCATCTTGCAGGGTGTAGGCGCGCAGCTTGTTCACCAAGCCGATGCCGCGTCCCTCCTGAGCCATATACAGCAGAACGCCGGCGCCTTCGGCTGCCATGCGGCGGATCGCTTGATGCAGCTGCGGGCCGCAATCGCAGCGCCGGCTGCCCAGCAGATCCCCGGTGAAGCACTCCGAATGCACGCGGACCAGAGGCGTCTGCGCCAGTTCGGGCCGGCCGATCAGGATCGCCAGGTGTTCGATCCCTCCGTCCGGCGGGCGGAAGGCCACCACGCGCGTATCGGCGGCCTCGTCCAGCGGCACATGCGCTTCGGCCGCGCGGACCAGCCCCTCCGACGTGTCGGCCGGATAGGCCAGGACTGCGGCAGCACCAACCTCCAGCAGGTCGGCGCTGCCGGTTCCGCTCGTCGGTCCGGCGCCGCTAGCAGGGCCGGCCTCCTGCAACGCCATCAGTACCGCCGGCAGGAGCCGGCCGAGTTTAGCCAGCAACAGCCCGGCGCGGGCCAGGGTCGCGCCGAACGGGGCGGGACCGGCCGGCCCGGCAATCAGGCGCAGCGGGCTGGCCGGCATGGCCGTGGGATCGGCCAGCCTGCGCAGCGAGACGACGTCCAGCTTCTCGCGCAGCAGCGGCAGCGCGCTTGTGGAGACGTCGCCCTCCGGCGACGCGTGATCGGGCCCCAATCCCAACCCGGCCACGCGCGACGGCGCCAGAACCAGAACCGGCGGACCGGCAGCCTCGGCCAGAAACTCCTGCAGCGTTGCCGGGGTGGCTGTCTCCGCCGGCAGGGCCAGCGCATGCCGGCCATCCTCATCCACGATCACGACGGCCACACCACGGCGCAAATCGCCCACGGCGCGGTTGACGGCGCGCGTGCCTGCCGCGATCGTTCGAAACGAAGTGTAGTTCATCCCGGTCCGCTGTGATCCACGCTATGCCGTGCCAATAGGTCGGGCATGAGTGTGCGTAAACAAGCCCGGCGCCGATTTTGCAGCGGACGGGTGGCTGGGCAGCATGGTCTAAAAACTTTTGCAACCGGGCCAGCGCCCGGCGGCTTAGGGCAGTAACGAAAACGCGCGCCAGCCCGGCCTGCGACATGGAGACTAGCAATGGCGGGCGAGCGCCCAATCCTGATCGTCGACGACGATAGTTCGCTGCGCGAGGAACTAGCTGCCCAGTTGCAGGTCGATGGTGAGTTCACTGCCGACGAAGCCGCGTCTGTCCACGACGCCGAACTCAAGATACGCAAGCACGAGCAGCGTTTCGATGCGCTCATCCTGGACGTGGGGCTGCCGGATGGCGACGGACGGGACCTGTGCGCCGAACTGCGCCGTCAGGGACTGCGCATGCCGATCATCATGTTGACCGGCTCGGACGACGAGGCCGATGTGGTACGCGGGCTCGAATCGGGCGCCAACGACTACATCGCCAAACCGTTCAGGTTGAACGAGCTGCTGGCCCGCCTGCGCGCCCAGCTGCGCATCTTCGAGAACTCCGAGGATGCCGTCTTCACCATCGGCCCGTACACGTTCCGCCCATCTGCCAAGCTGCTGCAGGAGCCGCAACGCAACCGGCGGATAAGGTTGACGGAGAAGGAGGCGGCCATCCTGAAATTTCTCTACCGCGCCGGAACCAAGCCGGTGGCGCGCCAAATCCTGCTCAACGAGGTGTGGGGCTACAACGCGGCGGTCACCACCCACACGCTGGAAACGCATATCTACCGCTTGCGGCAGAAGATCGAGCCGGACCCTGCCAATGCCCGCCTGCTGGTGACCGAGGGCGGCGGCTACCGGCTTGACCCGGCCGCGACCTCATAGCGGGGTGATCTCGATCATCACCGGAACGTGGTCCGACGTTTGCGGCCAGTCCCGGGCGTCCTTCAGGATTTCGTAGCGGGACAGGTGGGCAACGAGGTCGGGACTGACCCAGATGTGGTCGAGCCGCCGGCCGCGATCGGACCGGCGCCAGTCCTGGTTGCGGTACGACCACCAAGTGTAGAGCTTTTCGTCCTCGGGCACGAAGTGGCGAACGGCATCGCGGAAACCGGCCGCCTGCCAGGCCTGCATATGCGCCACCTCGACAGGCGTATGGCTGACTACGCCCAGCAGCTGCCTATGACTCCAGACATCGTGCTCAAGCGGCGCGATGTTGAGGTCGCCTACCAGAACGGTGCGGTCGCGAACGCCTGATGCGGCAAACCACGACGCCGCCTCGGACACGAAATCGAGCTTATGGCCGAACTTCGCATTCTGCGCACGGTCGGGAATGTCGCCACCGGCCGGCACGTAGAAATTATGCAGCTCGACGGCACCACCCGGATCGGCCACGTGGACGGCCAAGTGCCGGCAATCCCCCTTGCTGCACCAATCCGGCGCGTCGATGGGTTCGAGCGCCAGACGCGACAGTATAGCCACGCCGTTATAGCCCTTCATGCCGCGCCGGGCCACGTGCGGGTAGCCCAGGCGCGCCGGTGCATCGTCGGGGAACAGCGCGTCGGGCACCTTGGTCTCCTGCAGGCAGATGACGTCGGGGTCGAGCGCTTCGGTCAGCCGCTCGAGCAGCCCCAGACGCAGGCGAAGCGAGTTGATGTTCCAGGTGACGATTCGCATCGACAGCAGGGGGTGCAGCAGCGGCCCATGCAGCGCAAGCCCGCCCGTCGCAACGCAACCTTTACCATTTCCTCCTATCCTGCGGTCTTCGCTCCCCCACGTCCGGAGGTTCCTGCGGTGACGCCGCCCGATGATCGCAGCTGGCAGCCAGCCACGTTTCGCGAACGTGGGGTGGCCATACCGTTCACCAGCCCCATGCTGGCCGGCGCCCGCGCCCGGCTGACGGAGCGGCGGTGCGACATCGTGGTGCCGCATCCCGGCGGCGCGCGCGGCGTGTACATCTTCGCCCTGGGGTCGCTGGCCGAATTCTGCACACCCAGCCTGCACGACCTGCAGTTGGTCGAGCGCGTGGCAAACCTGCGGCCGCTTTCACCGCACGGCGTTCGCCTGGCAGCGCGCGCGGTGGCTGCCGAGGGTGTTGCCGGCCGGCCGGCCGCAGCGGCGGCCCGCGCCGCCGAGACTCGCGACGCGCAGATGGTGCAGGAGTTCGAGGCACTGGTCCTGCAAGCCATACTCGGGCAGGCAGGCGAGGCCGCCACCGAGGCCGACCCCAAACTGCGCACCGCCCAGGCCCTCCTGAAACTCGCCCAGCGCACCGGACGAAAGGCAGACGCCGTGAAGGCCGACGTGGAGCGCCTGTCGCGCCTCCTCGTAGCAGCCGGCCTCAATGCTCGCCCACCCTCGCACGAAGGACCGGCATTGCCGGGCCGGAATCACGCCTTGATGGAAGCCCTCGCGCACATGCGATCGGGGATGCAGGTCTGGGCGGAAGCAGGCGACAGCCCAGCTTGCGCGCAAGTCGTCAGATCGGCATCGGTGATCCTGGCCGCGGCACGCCACTGCCTTGCTGCGGCCCAGAGAACGCTGGACGACCCTGCCACGCTGCTCGACGCCTGGGCGACCGCGCCGGACAGCGTTGCTGCACGGCTATGCCGGCCCGACTGGCTGCTCGACGGATGGGAGCATCTGTGTCTGCTCTGGCGGCTGGCCGAGACGGACGATTTGAAGGCCGAAGCAGCCGTCGAAGCATGCCTTTTGCTGCCGCCTATACCGCCCGAGAGCGAGGGTTGGTTTGGCCAGGCTCCGGAACTGGTGTCGCAGCTGCGGGCGCGGCCCGCCACGGCCGCCGCCCGCATCGTGCAGCCGCCGAGCCAGGCGGTCAGCATCATCGCCCGCAACGAGCGGATCAGGGCGATGGCGGCATGAACGCCCCAGCCCTGGCGCCGTCCAGCACCGCGCCACTGCCGGCCCAGGCGGCGCAAAGCCTGCGTGAGGTGCGCCGCGGCGTGGCACAGGCCGCAGACGCGCAGGTGCTGCAAGTAGTGCGGATGGTCGATGCGCTGGAAGACCGTGGCGCTACCGACGCTGTGCTGGAGCCGGTCCGCTCCCGCCTGCGCGCCATCCAGCCGGCCAGGCCGCTTCGCTTTGCGCGCCTGCTGTTCATGCCTGTGGACCCGCTCATCGTGGCGTCGAAATCCTGGCGCGCCGGCACGCCCTTCCTGCCCCGCACCGCCTTGATGGTGCTTGCCCGTGCGGTCCGTCTCGCCATCGCACCTGCCGGGCCGGCGCAGGCCGCCTGCCTCGAACGCATCGACGGGCTGATTGCCGGCACCACGACGGCGCAGACCAGCATTGTACGCCAGGCCGGCGGGCTGCTGTGGCCCCTTGCCGCCGTCGTGCTGCGCAAGATCGCCGAGCAGCCAGACGGCGGCATGCACGGCGCCTGCGTTGCCGAATGGTCGGCCCAGGGCTTGGTCGCCGGCGAGCTCCAGCCTGTCGCCTTGGCCCTGGCATCCGTCATCGGCCAAGCCCCTGCCCTACATGCCCATGATCATTCGGGTGCGCCGCTGACGAACGAGGCGCTGCTGGAGATGCTTGCTGCGGCCAAGCCGGATGGGCCGCGCGCCTGGGGCATGATGCTCAGCCTCCTCGTCATTCGCGTGCCCCAGGCCGCCACCGCCCTGCTCGCCAGCGCCGAGGTGAGCCGCACCTTGCGACCGCTTGCCGATGCCGCTGCCGAGACGGCGCTCAGCTGGGTGGAAACCGAAACCGCCGACCAGACGGGCGGCATAGCCGAAACCGCGCCGGTCGAGCTTGGCCGGCAAGTGGCTCTGCTGGACGCCCTGGCTGCGTTGCCGGGCGATGCCGCCCGGCGGCGCCGCCTCATCGAGGTGAGAACGCATCTGATCGGCGGCTGCCTGCACCGTTTCGAGGCGTCGTTGCAGGATCAGGTCGCCGCCCCGTTGCAGGCGCTGCCGGCCGACGCCGCAGCGCGCGACACGGCGCTCGACGCGATGGAGGCATCGGCCCGAACCCTGCGCCGCTTCGAACTGGAAGCCAGACGCCTGGGCGGGGCCGGCAAGTTCGACGCGATCATCCACAACGCGGGTGTTTCGGTGGCTGCGGCCGACGGCCTCAGCCCGATGGACCGCGCCCGGCTGATCGAAATACTGGCCGGCGCGCAAGCAGCGGCCCGGCTGCTATGACCGGGCCCCTGGCCGCCCCCCGTCAGGCGGACCGCAGCGCGGCCAGCAAAGGCGGCAGCGCATCGCGCACACGCGCAACCGACGCCTCCTTGACCACGTCGTAACCGCGTACCGCGTCGTGGGCGCGCAGCACCGCCTCTGCCTCGGCGATTTTTTGCGGCGTCAAGGCACCGAGCACGGTATCGACCAGCGAAGCATATTCAGTAATCAGCGCGCGTTCCATCCGGCGGTGCGCGCCGTAGCCGAACGGGTCGAGCGGCGTGCCGCGCAACGGACGCAGGCGGCGCAGCAGCCCGAAACCGGCCGTCATCGACGCGCCAAAACGCCGCTTCTGCGGCCGCCCGGTGCGCGCGTCGCGATGGGCCAGCAGCGGCGGGGCCAGGTTGTAGGCGATCGTGAAGTCGCCCTCGAAGTTGTCCCGAAGACGCTGGGCGAAAGCCGGCATGGTCATCAGCCGGGCCACCTCGTACTCGTCCTTGTAGGTCATCAGCTTGGCCGCGGTCTGCGCCACCGCACGCGACAGCCGGCCGTCGCTGCCCGGCAGCTTGGCCTCGGCCTCCTCCACGCGGGCGACCAGCTTGCGGTAGCGCCGCGCCCAACGGTCGCCGCCCCAATCGCGCAGCCGCGGCATCCGGTCCGCCAGCAGATCCCCCAGCGTGTCGGGGATGTGCGCCTCCTCGTGGCCGCGCAACCACAGCGTCGCCAGCTCGGGTCGTGCCGCTGCAATCCGGCCCAGGCCGAAGGCGCGCTTGTTCATCGCGATCTCGGTGCCGTTCAGCTCGATAGCACGCTCGATATGCTCCGCCTCCAGCGGGATCAGCGCCTTTTGCCAAGCGTAGCCGACCAGAAACAAATTGGCGCCAACCGCATTGCCCAGCATGATCTGGGCGATCCGCGTCGCGTCGATGTCCATCATCCGCTCCTGGTCGGCGCGCGGCATCACGCGGGCCAACAACGGGTCGAAGCCGAGATCGAGGTCGGCGTCGTTGGCGAACATGGCGTTCGGCGAGACGAAACGGTTGAGCAGCACCGCACTACGCCCATGGCCCAGCTTGGCCAGCGTCTCAGGAATTGCCACCACCATCGGGTCCGCCCCGATCACCAGGTCCACGTCGCCGTTCGGAATGCGTGGGGAATGGCGTTCGGCGCCGTCGCCCAGCCGCAGATGGCTGGTCACTGAACCGTTGCGCTGGGCCAGGCCGGAATTGTCCAGCACCGTCAGCAGCAGCCCTTGCAGATGGGCCGCCATGCCCAGAAGCGCCGCCACGGTAACAACGCCCTGGCCGCCGATGCCGGCGAGCAGCATGTTGTAAACCTCGCCGATGCGCGGCAGCACCGGGCTCGGCAGCGAGGCGATCAACTGCTGCTCGCCGGCCAGCGGATCGGCCGCCTGCGGATCGATTTCGGCGCCGGTGCGCACCCGCCCGCCAAGCACGGTGATGAAGCTGGGGCATAACCCCTTCACACAGGAAAAATCCTTGTTGCATACCGTTTGGTTGATGCGACGCTTGCGGCCCAGCACCGTCTCCAGCGGCTCGATGGCGATGCAGTTCGACTGCACGCCGCAATCGCCGCACCCCTCGCACACCTCGGGGTGGATGAACACGCGCTCCTGCGGGTCGGGCAGCTTGCCGCGTTTGCGCATGCGGCGGCTTTCGGTGGCGCAGGCCTGCTCGTAGATGATGGCGCTGACGCCGGGATGGTCGCGCAACGCGCGCTGCACCGCGTCCAGCTCGCTACGATCGTGGAACGAGACGATGGCCGGGTAATCGGCCCGGGTGTGGCGCGCCACATCGTCGGTCACCAACGCCACGCGACCGCAGCCCTCGGCCACCAACTGGTGGGCCACATGCGGGCCGGTGATCTGGCCGGCGAAATCCTCGCCCTCCACGGTCTGCCCGCCGGTCATGGCGATCGCTCCGTTCAGCAGGATCTTGTAGGTGATGTTCACGCGGGCGGCGATGGCCGCGCGAACCGCCAGCAACCCGGAATGGAAATAGGTGCCGTCGCCCAGGTTCTGGAACATGTGCGGCGTGTCGGTGAACGGCGCCTGGCCGATCCACTGTGCGCCCTCGCCGCCCATGTGCGTGGCCGCCACCGTGTGGCGCTGCGGCATGTTGGCCGCCATGATGTGGCAGCCGATGCCGGCCCCGGCGATGGAGCCGTCGGGCACCACCGTCGACGTGTTGTGCGGGCAGCCGGCACAGAAGCTCGGCGGGCGCAGCAGGTCCTTCACGCCGAAGCTGATGGTGGGAATGCCCGTTTCCAGCGGCTTGATCGCACCCATGCGGTCGTGCAGCGCCTCGTCCTCGATACGGCCGCGCAGCCGCCCGGCGATCACGTGCAGCAGCAGGTCGGGGTCCAGCTCGCCCACCTCGCGCAGCAGCGGGCGGGCATGCTCGTCCAGCTTGCCCGTCAGCACCGGGCGGGCATGGGCCGGCTGGTTGTAGAGGATGGTGGAGATCTGGTCCTCGATGATCGGATGCTTCTCCTCGATCACGAAGATCTCGTCACAGGTCTCGGCGAACGCGCGCAAACGCTGCGGCTCGAGCGGCCACACCATGCCGACCTTGTAGACGGCGATGCCCAGCGCCGCGCAACGCTCCTCCGTCAGGCCCAGCCCGCGCAGCGCTTCCACCACGTCCAGGTAAGCCTTGCCGGTGCTGACAATCCCGAGGCGGTGGCGGCCTGCGATGCCCCAGGCCAGCCGGTCCAGCGTATTGGCCCGCACCCAGGCCTGGGCGGCCGGATGGCGCTGGTCGAAATGCCGCGCCTCGACCTCGAGCGCAGATAGCCGGCGCGCGGACAGGTTCAGCCCGCCCGGCGGCATCTCGAAATCGTCCGGAGAGGCATAGGCGACGCGGTCCATGTCGGCCGGGATGGAGGCGCCGCCCTCCACCGTGTCGGTCAACGCCTTCATGCCGATCCAGCAGCCGCTGTAGCGCGAGAGCTCCCACGCGGCCAGGCCGTAGCTGACCAGCTCCTCCACCGTGCTCGGGTTCAGCACCGGCATGCCGAAATGGATCAAAGCGAGGTCGCTCTGGTGCGCCAGCGTGGAGGACCGCGCCCCATGGTCGTCGCCGCATAGCGCGATCGCGCCGCCCAAGGCGGGCGTGCCGCCGTAGCTGGCATGCTTCAGCACGTCGCTCGACCGGTCCACGCCGGGGCCCTTGCCGTACCACAGCCCGAACACCCCCTGGTGCTTCGGGCGGGGCAGCAGGCCAACCTGCTGGCTGCCCCAAACGGCGGTTGCCGCCAGGTCCTCGTTGATGCCGGGCTGGAAAACGATGTCATGTGCGTCGAGGTGCTTGCGCGCCGCCCACAGCGCGATGTCGTATCCGCCGAGAGGCGATCCCCGGTAGCCGGAGATGAACCCCGCCGTGTCGTGGCCGGCCGCCCGGTCCCGGCGGCGCTGCAACAGCGGCAGGCGAACCAGAGCCTGTATGCCGGTCAGGAACACACGCCCGTCGAAGCGTGCGTATTTGTCGTCCAGCCCCACGGCATGCCGGGTGGGGCTGGAGGTGATCTCCTGAAGCATCTCGCGTGAGTCGCGTTCGGCGTCCATCGGCGTTCCTTCCGGGTGGGCGCGGAAGTGTGCCGCCGCTCCATTACAACAGAGCTAGAGGTGGTTCGAACAGCGCACAACGCGCACGCTGAAATAAGCTGTTCCGCACCGGTAGGGAAGCGCGGCGCGTAAGTTTGTGTCGCGGCAGCCCGCCTTCCAGCAAGGCTGTACCATTGCGCGCCGGTGGCAGGGCGCCGCCGCGTGCCGGCCCGCCTACCAGACTACGCAGCGCGCCGGGTGTATGCCGCCATACGGGCCGATTCCGCCGGGCCGGCAAGCGCAGGCGTTCAGCGATGCGGCCAGCCCAAGCAGGAAGAGAACGTGCAACGTGCGAAGCATGGCTGAACCTCGTGGTGATCGGTGACACATCGTCATCTATGCCCAGGCTGTGTCCGAATTGGGTCGGCCGCGTTGCCGATTGCAACAGGCTGATGGACGATACCGGCCCGGCACGCTACAGGCGGCCCGTTCGAGCGAGGAGAGTGAGGTGAGGTTACGCGTTTGGCCGGTGGCCGTGCTTGGCATGGTCGCAGTAGGCCCCGCCCGTGCCCACGCCATCATCGTCGATAGCGTGCCCGCGCCGCTGAGCCACGTTCCCGCCGGCCACGTGGCAATCGCGCTGCGCTACAACAGCCGCATCGATGCAGAGCGCTCCAAGCTGGTGCTTCGCCATGGCGACGAGGAGCAGCGCCTGCCCACCAGGGCCGCCGCCACCCCGGACCTGCTGGACGCTGGCGTGACTTTGGCCCCCGGCAGCTACGAGATCGTCTGGCAGGTGCTGGCTACCGACGGCCACATCACCCGCGGCCGCGTGCCGTTCACCGTCGATGCCGCACCCTCTGCCGCGGGGGCGAGCGCGTCGCGGTGAGCCGGCTCGTCGATCTGATCGGTTACCTTGGCATCCTCCTGCACGGCTTGGTGATCGTCAGCCAGTCGATGGCGCTGGGCGGCATGCTGTTCCTGGTGTGCCTCGCCCGCCCGTTCGCCGGCGCCGTCGGCCCCGTGGTGCTGCGTCGTACAGCCGGAATCGCGGCCTGGAGCGCCGTGGCCCTCGTGGGCGTTGAGGCGGTCAACGTGGCCTTGCAGACAGCCGTGCTGGTCGGCACGGTCGAACTGCCCATCGGCAATGTGCTCGAGGCGAATTTCGCCGTCGCCGGCATCGTCAAGACGGCGGCGGCCGCCGTACTGGCCCTGCTGCTATGGCAGCGCGCGGGTGCCCCGGCGCTGCTGGCCACGGGTGGCGTAGAATTGCTGGCCGCCACGCTGACGACGCATGCGGCGGCCCGGATGGGCGATCGCGGGCTGCTGCTGGCCGTGGAAGCGCTGCACCAGTTGGGGGCCGCCATCTGGATCGGCGGCATCCCGTGCTTCGTCATGGCGCTGGCCCACATCACCGACGGCAGCGCGCTCCGCTCGGTGGGCGGACGCTTCTCGCGGCTGTCGATGCTCGGCGTAGGCTGCATCCTGGCGTCCGGCGCCACGATGAGCCTGTTCTACATCGGCAGTTGGCCAGCGTTCTACGGCACCGCCTACGGCGTCATGGTCGGCGCCAAGATCGCGCTGTTCGCCATGCTGCTGGCGCTGGGCGCGGGCAACTTCCTGGTCACCGAGCGGCTGCGGCGCGACCCGGCCACGCCGGTGCTGCGCATGCGGCGCTTCGCCGAGGTGGAGATCGGCATCGGCTTCACCCTGTTCTTCGCCGCCGCCTCGCTCACCTCCGTGCCGCCGGGCGCCGACCTCACGCAGGACCGTGCGACTTGGCACGAGATCGTGGAGCGCGACCTCTCGCCGCGCCTGCCCAGCCTCGCCTCGCCCGACCACGCCGGCCTGGCCATCCCTGCCTTGCAGGCACGGCTGGACCGCGAGGCGCAGGCGCGCGCGCAGCAACCGCGGGCGGCGTTCGTCGAGGGTTCGGGCGAGATACCGCCGCGCAACGCCGCCGACATCGCCTGGTCCGAGTACAACCACCACTGGGCGGGGCTGTTCGTGCTGGCCATCGGCGTGCTTGCCCTGGTCAGCCAGGCCGGCGTGCGCTGGGCCAGGCACTGGCCGCTGGTGTTCTTCGGCCTGTCCGCCTTCTTGTTCCTGCGCTCGGACCCCGAGGTTTGGCCGCTGGGCGACATCGGGCTGATCGAATCGTTGCGCGACCCGGAGGTGGTGCAGCACCGCATCTTTGCGACCCTGCCGTTGCTGCTCGGCCTGTTCGAATGGTGCGTGCGCACCGGCCGCCTGCGCTCACGCGCCGCGGCCGAAGTGTTTCCGCTGCTCTGTGCCTTGGGCGGCGCGCTGCTGCTGACGCACAATCACACGATTGCCAACGTGAAGGACGCGCTGCTGATCGAGTTCACCCACACGCCGCTGGCCCTCACCTCGATCGCGGCCGGCTGGTCGCGTTGGCTGGAAATACGCCTGCCGCCGGGGCGCATGGCGCGGGCCGCCGGATGGCTGTGGCCGGCCTGTTTCGTGCTGATCGGGCTTATGCTGTTCTTCTACCGCGAAGCCTGATCTTGCGACCACGTCTGGAGCACTGCCGATGAAAGCCCTCATTATAGCCTTGGCCGTGGCGGCCGTATTTCCAGCCCGTGCACAGACGCTGCAGAACGAAACACCATCTCATTTCGTGCCAGTCACCAAAAGCTTCGACTACGATCGGCGCGACGTGATGATCGCCATGCGCGACGGCGTGCACCTGCACACCGTCATCCTGATCCCGCGCGGCGCTGCGCACGCGCCCATGCTGATGACGCGCACGCCCTACAAGGCGACCGAGCTGACCAGCTACAATAACAGCGGCCACCTGATCTCGGCGATGGACGGCTACGACAATGCCGCCGACATCATCGTGCAGGCCGGCTACATCCGCGTCGTGCAGGACGTGCGCGGCAAATACGGCTCCGAGGGCGAGTTCGTGATGAACCGCCCCCTCATCGGCCCGCTGAACGACACGAAGGTGGACGAAGCGACCGACACCTACGACACGATCGAGTGGCTTGTGCACAACGTCCCCGAAAGCAACGGCCGCGTCGGCACCATCGGCATTTCCTACGACGGCTACGAGGCGCTGATCAGCCTCATCCACCCGCACCCGGCGCTGAAGGTCGCGGTGCCGATGAACCCCATGGTGGACGGCTGGGTCGGCGACGACTGGTTCCATCGCGGCGCCTTCCGCCAGCTCGGCTCGATCAACTACATCTACGAACAGGAAGCCACGCGCGCCAACGACGAGAAGTTCTGGACCGACCATTACGACGACTACGACGCGTTCCTGGAACTGGGCTCGGCCGGCGCCATGGCCGACAGCCACGGCGAAAACCAGGTCGGCTTCTGGCGCGAACTGACCAAGCACCCGAGCTACGATTCCTGGTGGCAGCAGCAGGCGATGGACAAGATCCTGGCCGCAGCGCCACCCACCGTGCCCACCATGCTGGTGCACAGCCTGTGGGACCAGGAGGACATCTACGGCGCGCCTGCGGTTTGGCGCGCGCTGCATGCCAAAGGCGCCGACACGTCCAAACTGTTCATGGTGCTCGGCCCCTGGCACCACGGCCAGTCGATCGATCCGCCCGACGGCCTCGGCGAAATCCAGTTCGGCAGCGACACCGGCAAGCAGTTTCGCCAGACCATGCTGCTGCCCTTCCTCGACCATTACCTGAAAGACGGCGCTCCTGCCATGGACGTGGCGAGCGTCAATGCGTTTGAAAGCGGCACCAATCGCTGGCTGCGCCTGAAAGACTGGCCGCAGGGCTGCGAAGCCGGTTGCAGCATCGCCCCGCGTTCGATGCACCTGTTGCCCGGCGGGGTGCTGGGGTCGCAGGCCGGCGCGCCCGACGCCGCGTCAACCTACATTTCCGATCCCGCCAAACCCGTGCCGTTCGTACAGCGGCCGATCCACCTTCTGGCCGATGGCGAGGGCGCGCAATGGACCAACTGGCTGGCCAGCGACCAGCGCGAGGCCTCTACGCGCCCGGACGTGCTGACCTTCACCACCGCCCGGCTGACCGCGCCGCTGAAAATTGCAGGCGAGCCGGTGGCCCACCTGATGGCCAGCACGAGCGGCACCGACGGCGACTTCGTGGTCAAGGTGATTGACGTGTACCCGGACGAGGTTCCGCAGACGCCGCGGCTGGGCGGCTATCAGCTGATGGTGTCGGCCGACATCATCCGCGGCCGCTACCGCCACGCGTTCGACAAGCCCGAAGCGATTCCCGCGGACCAGGCACAAAAATATGATTTCAGCCTGCCCGACGCCAACCATGTGTTCCTGCCCGGCCACCGCATCATGGTGCAGGTGCAATCGACCTGGTTCCCGCTCTACGACCGCAACCCGCAAAACTACGTGGACAATATCTTCGCGGCCAAGCCGTCCGATTACCGCGCGGCCACCATCAAGGTGTTCGCCGAGAGCGCGGTGGAACTGCCGCTAGTCGCACCCTAAATCTCTTGTCATAGAGAGCATGTTCATCGCGGTTGAACGTCAACCGGACGCGATGATGCTCCAGCTTGGGAGAGGCGGCCGTGTCGCACGCGGCGTTGCTGGAAGCCATACGCGCCGGCCAGGGCGAAATCGCGCTCCGGATGCTCGCGCAAGACGAACGCCTTTGTGTCAAGCTCGACGACCCGAGCGCGCTGATGCTGGCCTACTACCGCCATCTGCCCGACGTCGCCCTGGCGATCACCGCACGCCGCCCGTCGCTGAGCGTGTTCGAGGCGGCTACCTCCGGCAACCTCCCCGAACTGACGCGCGCGCTGGCCAATGATGCGGAGGCGTCGCGCGTGTTCGCCGGCGACGGCTTCACGGCGCTCCACCTGGCGAGCTTTTTCGGGCACGCCGAAGCCGTGGCCATGCTGCTGCAGGCGGGCGCCGCGCCTAATGCACAGGCCGGCAACGCCACGCTGGTCTGTCCGCTGCACGGTGCCGCCATGCATGGCGGCCTTGAGGTCAGCCGCGCGCTTCTGCAGGCGGGCGCCGATCCAAACCTGCCGCAACAGGGCGGCTACGTGCCCCTGCACGCAGCCGCCCTGCGCGACGACGTGCCGCTCGTCACCCTCCTGTTGGCCTGGGGCGCGGACCGGGCCATCGCCGCCGACGATGGTTGGACGCCGTTGGCCATTGCCCACCACAACGGCTGCCTGGCCAGCGAAGCCGTCCTGCGGCGCTAGGGCGCGATCGCCTCGGCCGCTGAAGCAGTCATGCTCCAGCCCGATCGCATCACGTTATGGCGATCGCACGACTGGCCCGAGTAATGCGCGTTCTCCGCCACAGGCTGGTGCAACCAGCGATGGTGGTGGAGAGACGGATGGTGAAGACTTTGATCGTGCGTTCGTTGTTTTCCGCCTGCATGTTGGGCATCGGTTGCGGTTCGGCCGCCCTGGCACAGAACGCGCCCGCCAACGCGCCTTCGCCGGCCATAGGCCAACCCCCCGTGACCCAGCCCACGCCGCAGGCCCGCCAGCAATCGTTCAACGGCGTCACGCCCTACGAAGCGTTTGGCTATCGCCTGACCGTCAACGCCGCGGCGCCCGTGTCCTACATGGGATCAGCCTACCGCAACGACCTGAGCGGCCAGTCCGAAAGCAACTCGGACGCCGCTCTCGACGAAAGCATCCGCGGCGACACGCCGAACCGCATCGACGCCTGGTGAGAAAGCCCTAGTTCAGTCGCACCTGCGACATGAGCATCCGGTAAATGGGCGATACCACGTAGCCGCTGAGCCGTGCGGAAACGATGTCCAGGTAGCGCGGCTGGAACAGGACGACGGCCGGTGCCGCGTCGGTGATGGTCCGGTCGACGTTTGTCCATAGTTTGGCTGCTTTCGGCATGTCGACGGCCTCCATCGCCATCGCCGCGTCGATCTTTGCCTGAACGGACCGGTCGCAGTAGCCGGCGATGTTGATCGATGAGTCGGAGTTCGGGTGGAACGACCCGCAGCTGAACATGACCGCCAAGAAATCCGAGGCGGCGGGATAGTCCTGATACCAGTTCAGCAGGCTGATCTGCACGTTGTTGCGCGTGTTCTGCACATAGGGAAACTGCATGTTCGATGACAGCGCACGCAGGCTGGCGCGATAGCCAAGATCGGCCAGCACGCTTTGCAGGTAGATGCCCATCGTTCGCTCCACCTCCTTGTCGGTCGTCACGATCGTCACGGCCAAGCCGGCTGTCCCGGACCGGCGCACCAGGGCACGGGCCCGTTCCAAATCGGGCGCGGTCCACACGTTGCCGGGATCTTTGGTGTAGGGACAGTAAGGGGCGCTGCCGGCGATGCCGTCCGGCAACAGGTGGCAGAGCGGACGCGCCATCGCCGGACCGCCCCATAGATTGACCAGGGCACGCCTGTTTATGGCGATGGCGACCGCCCGCCTTGCGTCGATGTTGTCGAATGGCGGCAAACGCGTGTTCAGCGGCAGGTAATAGTAAGCAGCGACGTCGGAGAGGTGCACGCGCCCGGCAAAACGGCTGCCAATCTCCGGCAGGCGATCGAGCGGCTTTTCGTCGAACATCCAATCCTGGTCGCCGTTCTCCACCGCAGTCACTTCGGATTCGTCCTGCAGCCCGAACCGGTACACCATGCTGTCCACGATGCCGGCAGGCTGCGCCGCCGCACTCCATTCGTGGAAGTAAGGGTTTCGCACGATGCGCATCTCACGCGTGGGATCGTAGCGCGCGATCATGTAAGGGCCGGTTGCGGCGGCCGGTTGCGTGCCCAGGTCGTGACCCGGCGTGTCGGCAGGCAGGATGCACGCCAGCGACATGGCCATCTGCTGCAGGAACTCGCCGTCGGGCCTTACCAGCCTGATCGTGACCGTATGTGCGACCGCATCCGCGCTTACCCCCTCCAGCCGGCACGAGGCGGGCTGGGCCAGGCAGGCTTCCGCGCCCACGATCACCCGGTACCAGCTGCCGACGTTGGGGCCGGAAACCTTGAACATGCGGCGCAGTATATAAAAGCGGTGACCGACGCCGACCTCGGCGCCCGTAGAAAATCGCACCCCGCCCCGCAGACGGAACACGTATGTCAAGCCGCCGTCGCGCACCTCCGGCAGGGCTTGCGCCAAGTCGGGCACCACGTCGCGGCCGGCATCGCCCCCTGCCTTGCGGAACGTTACGAGACCGTCCTGCAAGAAGGCGTAAAGCTGGTTGTACTTCTCTTCGTAATTGATGTGCGGGTCGATCGTGCCCGCGGCCGCACTGGCCGTCAGATGCAACACGCCTCCACCATGCGGCCCTTGAGCATGGGCAGGCTGCGCCAGCGCCGCCGCCCATAGGACAAGCAGGCCACGCCAGTCCCGCAGCATCGCGCGTGCCCGCAGCCGCCTGATTTGGCCAACACGCGCTAACAACCAGGAGTTGTAGTGTCTTACCTCACACAGGCAGCACCAATCCACGATGCTCACAATCTCGTCAACACGCGTTGGTAGAAATTCATGCCAGAAAACGATCCGTAATCGGGAAACCGATAGCCCATCGGACCGTATCGCATCCCCTGCGACTCCGCTCCCTCAGACAGGACACGCCATGCCCGTTCCCGTTCTCGCGGCCTTGTTCACGCTCGGCGTCTACCTCGGCAACCCGAACGGCAGCGACCCCAACGCCGAGCAGGCTTTCGAGCAGAGCTACGCCAGCTTCGTCTCAACCATGGGTGTAGCGCCGACCTACGTATCCTCCTACGTCGATAGCAGCCGCCCGATCGTGGCCTGGGTCGGCAACGAGCAGTGGCAGGCGTGGTCCAACGCGCAATCGCCGATCGCCAAATCCATGATCCCCGTGCTGTCGCTGCAGATGTCGTCCACCGACGCCAACGCCGGCACGCCGCAGCACCAGTTCCGCGACTTCGCCAACGGCAAGAACGACTACATCATGAGCCAGATCGTCGACGTGTGGGCGCAGTACGGCTTCAACAAGCTGGTCGTCCGCCTTGGCGTGGAGATGAACGTGCGCACGCCGGGCTATGCCGGGGACAGCGCGGCCAGCCAGGCGATGTGGGTGCGCGCCTTCCAGCACGTCTCCGGCGTGCTGCGCCGCGAAGCCAAGGCGCACAACATGTCGCTGCAGGTCATGTGGAACCCCGACACGACCGGCTACACCGGGCCGGAGGCGACGGCGAACCTGTACCCCGGCGACCAATACGTCGATATGATCGGCGCCGACATGTATGCCGACATGTATCCCTTCAACGACTCGTTCAACCCGGACACGATCCATGACTGGGACACCGGTGCGGAGGACTACTCGTTCGACCAGTGGGTGGCCGACCCGATAAACCGTGCCCATTACTGGAGCTACCCGGCCGGCATGTTCAACCTCAGCAACGGCACGCCCTGCTTGGATTGCAGCGGCGGGCACAGCCAGTCGCTCGACAGCCTGATCGCGTTCGCGCTCCTGCACCACAAGCCGTTCGCCGTCCCCGAGGCCGGCGCCGGACACTCGAACGGCGGCGTTGACGTGAACGACGACGGCAACTTCCCGCTATGGCTGGCCCAGGAGTTGACGACCGCGCAGGCCAACGGGCTGAAGGTTGCCTTTGTGACGGTCTGGGACAGCAATGGCGGCGGCAACTATGAGTTCTCCTACCCATCCGACGGCAAGCCGGAGGAAGCAGCGTCCTGGGCCAAGTACCTCGGCGCCCAACCCAGGGTGACTTCGACCAACAGCGTGCCGGCCGTCTCGGTGGGCACGGGGCCCGACGGCATCGAACTCTGGGTGGCCGAAGACGCGTGGCAGGGCGACGCGCAATACACCGTCTCGGTCGATGGCCAGCAGGTCGGCAACACGATGACGGCTGCCGCCTCCTACGCCGCCGGCCAGCGCCAGGTGGTCACATTGCGCGGGAACTGGGGCGCCGGCCCGCACACCCTGTCTGTCGACTACCTCAACGATGCGAACGCCGGGACGTCGGAGACGGACCGCAACCTCTACGTCGATCATGTCGCCTATGACGGCAAACGGTCCGGACCGAACGCGCTCTATCTGCTCTCGGGCGGCATCCAGTCGCTGACGGTCGGCGCCAAGCCGTAGTCGAAGCAACGGC
>CAXUHU010000032.1:0-34177 GCA_964250925.1 uncultured Acetobacteraceae bacterium | reverse complement strand
CTAAAGCACGATGGCCGCGCGATCGGCGAGCATGTCGATCGCGACTGAAGCCGGCCTGATGCGATCATGCTCTAGGCTTTCGACGCCTTCAGCAGGTCGCGAAGGTTGTTGATCCATTTGGCCGCCTCGTTGGCCGCCTCGTCGTTGCCGTGCTTGTCCGGATGCAGCAAACGCAGCATCGATTTCAGGCGCGTGTCGTCCAGGCCCAGGCTTTCCATCGCGCCCAGCGCCGATTGGGACTGACGCAGGCCGTCGATCTGGCTGCGCAGGGATGCGATCTCCTGCAGCAGCTTGGCATTGGTCTGTTTCAGCCGCGCCCGCTCGGCCCCGTGCGAGCCCTCCGTGCGGCGCACCGGCGGCTGGGCGCTGCCGTCGAAATCGGTGTGCAGGGCGTAAGGCGGATCGGCGTCGCTGACGTAGGCGGAGATCTCCGCCTCGGCGTTCGGCCAGAACATCCCCGTCACGTGCGTGCCGTCGATGTGCAGGCAGCACCCCCGGAAGCCGGCGCCGACCAGCGCGGCGCGCAGCTTGTTTGCCGCCCTGATCTTCAGGCCCGAGAGCGGCATCCGGGCGAAGTACAGGACCGGCGCGGACTCGAACAGGAAGGTGGCACGCCGGAACGCGGCTGCGCTGTCGGCGCCCGCCTCGTCGATGATGTCGGCGATCCCCGGCGCCGTGGTGCTCCGGACGGTCGTCCTGGTCGCTCGCTTGCTGGCGGCGGGGGGAGGTTCCGCGGCCGCCAAGGCAGACCGTTCCACCAGGCGGAAACTCTGCTTGCGGCCGCGTTGCAGCTTGGGAAGCGTGAAGCCCACCACCTCCTCGTCGTACAGCACCGATGGGCAAAACCATTCGGCGCTGGGCCAGCCTCCCAAAGCTTTCAGCGGCGGTGGAGCAGCGTCAGCGCGGGACTTTGTCACACATCGATCCCCCGGCGGGGCCGCAGCTTATGGGCCATCGTTCGAGGGAACAATCGGCGGCCATGCGCCCTCGGCATTCACGTCGTGGGTCAACCGCCGCGTAAGCACCCGGTCTATGGTGTCATCGCTGGTCGGCACCTGGCCATCCAGCATCAGCATGGCCAGCCCGTGCGCCAACGACCAGGCTTGCAGGGCCACGATTGTCGCATCCCCCTGGTCGCCAGCCGCAATCGCCGCGTTGGCTCTTAGGAACGCCATCGCATCGGGCACGTCCGCGGCTGGCTCGGACAGCAGGGCCTGTTGCGCGGGGTTGGAAAACACCAGCCGGAACAAGGCCGGATTGGCCAGCGCAAAACGCACATAGGCGCGGCCCGTGGCGCTGAACCCGGCAGCCCCGCCGCCGGCGGCCGAAGCGGCCGCACGCTGGCAGTGGGCAAGCTGGCGCAGCCCTTCGGCGGCCAGCGCCGTCATCAACGCACGCCTGTCGGCAAAATGCCGGTACACCGCATTGGCACTCACGCCCACGGCACGGGCCACCTCGCGCAGCGACAGGGCGTCGGCGGTGCGCGTCGCCATCAGCGCTAGGCCCGCCTTGACCAGAGCCGCGCGAAGATCGCCATGGTGATACGGCCGCCGATCCATGTTGACACTGTGCACTTTCGCTGTATGTTCATGCTGTAAACTTCGGCAGGAGCAACCGCAATGTCCACGGCAGAGACCATGATCCGGGCCGGCGTGACCCAAGGCGTCCGCTTGCTGGCCAGCTACAACCGCAAGCGCATGGCGGCGCCCGCCGCGCCGCACCCGTACCTGTCGGGCATGCACGAGCCGATGACCGAGGAACGGACGCTGACGGAGCTTGCGGTAACCGGCGCGATCCCGCCGGCGCTCGATGGCCGTTACCTGCGTATCGGCCCAAATCCGGTCCGTCCCGACCCAGCGGGCCACCACTGGTTCGTGGGCGACGGCATGGTGCACGGCGTGGCCGTGCAGCGCGGCCGCGCGCTGTGGTATCGCAACCGCTGGATACGCTCCACCGCCGTCAGCCAGGCCTTGGGCGAGCGTCCGGCCCCCGGCAAGCGTCATGCCCCAAGCGACACGGTGAACACCAACGTGCTCGGCATCGGCGGCCGCACCTGGGCGCTGGTCGAAGCCGGCGCCTACCCCGTCGAACTGAGCGAGACGCTCGAGGAACAGGCGCACAACCCGTTCGACGGCACGCTGGCCGGCTCGTTCACCGCCCATCCGCATCGCGACCCGCTCACCGGCGAGTTCCACGCCATCGCCTACGAGGCGACCAACCCGGAGGTGGTTCGCCACGTCGTGCTGTCGGCCGAGGGCCGCGTCGTCCGCGAGCTGCCGATCGCCGTGCAGCACGGGCCGTCGATCCACGATTGTGCGATCACCGGCCGTTTCGCGGTGATCCTGGACCTGCCCGTGACGTTTTCGATCAAGGCGGTGATCGGCGGCCACCGCTTTCCCTACCGCTGGAACCCGCAGCACCAGGCCCGCGTGGGCCTGCTGCCCCGCCAGGGTACGGCCGCGGACATCGTGTGGTGCACGGTGGACCCCAGCTACGTCTTCCACGCGGCCAATGCCTACGACACCCCGGATGGCCGCGTGATCATGGATGTCGTCGCCTACGATACGATGTTCGCCGAAAGCGTTCAGGGCCCGGACGCCGCAGGACGGCTCGAGCGCTGGACGATAGACCCGCAGGCACGCAGCGTGCAGCGGCGGGTGCTGGATGCCGACGCGCAGGAGTTTCCACGGCCGGACGAGCGCCGCATCGGCCAGCCCTACCGCTACGCCTACACCATGGCCGTGCCCGACAGCGGCACACCGATCGGCAATGACACCCGGTTGTACAAGCACGACCTCCAAGCCGGCACCCGGCAGACCCACGATTTCGGCCCTCGCCGCCATCCGGGCGAGTTCGTCTTCGTTCCCGCCTCGGCCGATTCGGCGGAGGATGAAGGTTGGCTGATCGGCCTAGTCATCGACATGAACGCCGAGACGACCGAACTGGCCATGCTGGATGCGCAAAACGTCGAGGGCGAACCCGTCGCCACCATACGCATCCCGCACCGTATCCCGCCCGGCTTCCACGGCAACTGGGTGGCTGCAGCCGGCGCGGTTGCGCCGGCCCCGCTGCCGTAGCGCCGGTCGAGGGCCGGCGCGCAGTGCCCCGGCAGCCCCACAGCCGTTCGGCGTCACGTACGACGATGCCGTTCAGCCCGACCAGGTCCGAATGCGTATCGTAGAACAAGCATATGGCCTCCCAATCCGGTGACATCGCTCCATAACCGGTCCAGCCAGGTGGGTGCCGGTCGCACTCAGGACCGTCGCTTTCGCGTCAGGCCACCACACGCTCGAGCGCCGAGAGTGTCGCCGTCAGCGTCTTGTGGACCGTCATGGGGACGAAGGGGTTGCTGTCCAGCTTCGCGACCATGGGCTCCTGGGTGAGGTAGGCGTTGTACTTCTGCAGGATCTGCTTGGCCTCGCCGACCAGCTTGGTGTGCTGGGCGGAGTCGGTGCTGCTCGTAATCTCGTCCAGCTTGCTCGACAGGCTCTCGTCCAGCTTGGACATCATCGGCTGAACCTTGGTCGTAAACGTCTTCTCGAGGTCGTCGCCGAAGCCGTGCTCCTTGTAGTGCTTGCTCATCTCGGCGTGCAGCTTGTCGAGCTCGCCCTCGACCTTCGTGCGGGTGGCCGACCAGGCGAGCCTGGCCTTGGCCAACGCCTGCACGTTGGGCGACGCGGCGCCGTTGGCAGGCTTGGCGCCGTCGGCGGGCTGGGCCCCGTTGGCGACTTGACCGCCATTGGCAGGCTGGGCGCCGCCCGCCTGCCCCAAGGCCTGCTGAAGCTGTGCGATCGCCGATTGCGCGGCTTGCAGGTCGCCGGACTTCAGGCCGGCCTGCGCCTGGACTGCCAGACCCTTCAACGCCTCGGCGCGTGACGGGTCGGCCGCCAGCGCGCCCTTTATCTGGCCCACCAGCCCGGTCAGCTGCTGGGTCAGCGCCGCGCCGTCCAACCCGCCCTGGGCGGCCGCCAGCCCGGGCGCCTGGCCCGCGGCTGGTGCATCGACGGCCGCCGGCGCCTGCGCAGCGTCCGCGGCGGGGGCCGGGGCGGCAGCCTGCGCCGCCGCGGAACCGCCTGCCGGCGCGTCCGGATGGGCGGATGCTGCCGGTGCGCCCTCCTCCTCCTCGTCGCCCTCGTCGGCCTTGTCGGCGACCGTGCCGTCCTCCAACCGGATCTCCACCTTGCTGAAGCCGGTGCCCTTCAGCGTCTTCTTCATCTTTCGCGCCATGCCGGGCGCGGCCTTGTTCAGCGTCAGCACCACCAGCTTGGGATCGGTGTCGGTATCGACGACGGCGCTGCCCCAATGCGGCTGCTTCATGTCGGAGAACTTCTTCTCCAAATCCTTCAGCACCGCCTTCGGCTGCTTGATCTTGTCCATCATCAGAACGACGCCGGTCTTGGTCAGGCCGATCGCGCAGTTCACCGGCTGCTTCTTGCTGACCATCAGCATTTTCTTCATATCGGCCTTGTCCATGCCGGTATCCGCGTCCGCCATCATCCGCTCCCACGCTGTGTTCGGCCTTGCCGGCCCATCGTAACGCATAATGGTGCAAAACGATGCGTTTTGGCCACAAACTATGTCTATCGAGCAGCCTGAAAGGATCGCGCCTTGCTGTATGAGGTCAATTTCGGCGCCATGCCGGCCCGCAAGCGCGCCGCCCCCGCGCCGGGCGCGAAATTCCGGCTAGCGGTGCTCGGCGACTTTTCGGGCCGCGCGAACGCCGGACTCGTGCAGACCGGCGCGGGGCTTGCCGGGCGCAAGCCGGTCCGGGTGGATATCGATACCTTCGAAGACGTGATGGCACGCCAGAAGATCGCCCTGGCGCTCGACCTCGACGGCAGCGACGCCACGGTCGAGGTGAAGATCGCCAGCACGGACGATTTCCATCCCGACCAGCTTGCCGGGCTGGAGATCTTCGAAACGCTGCTGACGCTGCGCCGCAACCTGGGCAGCCCCAAGGGCTTCGACCGTGCCGCGCGCGAGGTCTTGGCCTGGGGCGGCGAGGCGCCGCTGCCCCCGCCGCCGCGCCGCGCCGCCGGGTCGGCCGTCGCCACCGACCGCAAACTGTCCGATTTCGCCCGCCTGACCGGCCGCCGGCCCGCCGGCGAGGCCGCCGGAGGATCGCTCGACGACCTGATTCGCCGCCTGGTCGGCCCCTACGTCCAGCCGGCGCGCGACGCCCGGCAGGATCAGCTGGTGGCGCGCGTGGACGAGGCGCTGTCGGCCGCCATGCGCCGCGTGCTGCACCACCCCGATTTCCAGGCGGCCGAGGCGCTGTGGCGCGGCATCGAGTTCCTGGTCCGCCGGATCGAGACCGGCGCGCGGATGGAGATCGTGCTCTACGACGTCTCGGCCGAGGAGCTGGCGGCCGACCTGGCCGCGACGGATACGCTGGCCGATACCGGGCTTTACGGCATGCTGGCCGAAGCGCCGGCGACCGACGCCAATGCCGGCCCGCTTTCGGCGGTGATCGGGCTGTACGGCTTCGAGCTGATCCCGCCGCATGCCGACCTGCTGGGCCGCATCGCGCAGGTCGCGGCCTCCGCCGGCGCCCCGTTCGTCTCCGGCATCGCGCCGGACGCCCTGGCGACGCCGGTCCACGATCAGCACCCGCTGATACGCCAGGCCTGGTCGGCGCTGCACACCCTGCCGGCTTCGGCCTATCTCGGCCTGGCCACGCCGCGTTTCCTGCTGCGCATGCCCTACGGCAAGAAGACCGAGCCGATCGACGCCTTCGCGTTCGAGGAGTTCACCCGCCAATCCGGCCTGTCGGGCATGCTGTGGGGCCACCAGGCGCTGATCCCGGCGCTGCTCCTGGCCGAGAGCTGGGCCCAGCAGGGTGCCAAGATGAAGCTCGGCTCGGTGATGGGCGTGGGCGACATGCCCTACTACGTGTACGTGGCCGAGGACGGCGAGCAGACCGCCCTGCCCTGCACCGAGCGCCTCTACACCGAACGCCAGGCTGCCGCGGTGGGCGCCTGGCACATGATGCCGCTGGTGAGCCTGCGCGGCCGGCCGGAGGTGCGGCTGGGCGGATTCGCCTCGCTGGCCGGCACGACGCTGGCGGGCCCGTGGGCGCCGGTCGAGGTCAAGCCGCCGGCGCCTGCCCCCGCACCCGCGCCCGTAACGGCCGAGCCCGCCTTGGCCGCGCCGTCCCCTGCCGTGGCCGAGCCCGCGCTGGCCGCGCCGGTCACGATCGCGCCCGAGGCGCCGGCCGGGGACGTAGCTGGGCTAGACGAGCTGCTGGCCGGGCTGGCGGCCGAACCGGGCACCGACCGGGTCGATCCCCCTGCGCAAACGGCGGAGGCCGCCGCACCGCCCGAGGACGACCTCGATGCGCTTCTTGCCAGCCTGAACGCGGAGCCGGCGCCGCAAGCCGCAGACGCGACGGAAGCCGATCTGGACGCGTTGCTGGCCTCCCTGTAACCGCGCGATGAAATCCGCCGTGTGCCTGATCGTGCGCAACGAGGTACGCGACGTGGCAGAGTGGCTGGCGTTCCACAGCCTCGTCGGCTTCGATACCCTGATCGTCATCGACAACGGTTCGCACGACGGCACCGACGCGGTCGTCAGACGCGCCGCCGCCTTGCACGACATCCGCTACCACGACTGGCCCTACAGCCACGCGCGTTCGCAGGAGGAAGCTTACGACGTCGCGTGCCGGACGTACGGGCCGGAGTTCGACTGGATCGCCTTCATCGACTCAGACGAGTTTCTCATTCCTACCGCCGACGAGCCGATCAACCGGTTTTTCGCCCGTTTCGACGGCTGGAGCGGCATAGCCCTGCACTGGGCCGTTTACGGTTCGAGCGGCCATGACGATTTCCCGCCTGGCCTGGTCCTGGAGAGCTTCACCAAACGGGCCGGAACGGATTTCTTTCCGGCTCGCCACGTTAAATCCGTGGTCAGGCCGGGCTTCGTCGAACGCTGCCTCAACGCCCACAGCTTCGAGCTGCGCGAGAACCGGCTGGGCGGCTACTGCGACGCGAGCGGCAGGCCCGTCCAGTGGTGGCCGGCGCCGGAGCGGGGCGGCGTCCTGGCCGGATTGAGCACCCAGCTGCCCGACTACAGCCTCTGCCGCGTGAACCACTACTTCACGCGCTCCCGCGCCCATTGGCAGGCAAAGCTTCGGCGCGGCTATCCCAGCGATGTGGCTGTGCGGACCGAGGCCGATTTCGTCGAGCACGACCGCAACGAGGTGGACGACCCGATTGCCCAGCGTTACCTGCCCGCACTCCGTCTGGCCGTGAGCCGTATCGAAACGTAAGGCCTGCTATTTTGAAAAAAGCAGCGAAAAACTTTTAGCCGTGCTGTCGCCGAGTTCCTAAGAAAGAACTGCTTGCCTCTCCTCCTCAAACGAATACGCAAACCCCCCATCGTCCGCGCGGACATGTACCCCGCTCACCACGCGGCCGGCCAGCATGCGTTCCAGAAAGGCTCGGCTGATCTCGGGCAGCATCGTGTTCGTCAGGATCGCATCGATCATCCGGCCGCCGCTCTCGGGCTCGGTGCAGCGTGCCGCAATCATCGTCACCACGTCGTCGTCGTACGTGAACGCCACGCGATGCCCTGCCGCCACGCGGGTGGCGATGCGGCCCAGTTGCAGGCGGATGATGGCGGCGATCATGGTGTCGCTCAGCGGCACGTAGGGCACCACGATCAGCCGGCCTAGCAGCGCCGGCGGAAACACCTTTAGCAACGGCGTGCGCAGGGCTTTTGCCATTTCCTCCTGCTCCGGCATCAGCTCCGGGTCGGCGCACATCGACATGATCAGATCGGTGCCGACGTTGCTGGTCAGCAGGATCAGCGTGTTGGTGAAGTCGATGACGCGCCCCTCGCCGTCCTCCATCACGCCCTTGTCGAACACCTGGAAGAAGATCTCGTGCACGTCGGGGTGGGCTTTCTCCACCTCGTCGAGCAGCACCACGCTGTACGGGCGCCGGCGCACCGCCTCGGTCAGCACGCCGCCTTCGCCGTAGCCCACGTAGCCGGGCGGCGCGCCCTTAAGCGTGCTGACGGTGTGCGCCTCCTGGAACTCGCTCATGTTGATGGTGATGAGGTTCTGCTCGCCGCCGTAAAGCGATTCCGAGAGCGCCAGCGCCGTCTCCGTCTTGCCCACGCCGGACGGGCCGCACAGCATGAACACCCCCACCGGCTTGTTGGGATTATCGAGCCCCGCGCGCGACGTCTGCACCCGGCGGGCGATCGTGGTCAGCCCCTCGTCCTGGCCGATCACACGCTTGCCCAGAGTGGCCGCCAAGCCGAGCACCGCCGCCAGCTCGTTCTTCACCATCCTTCCCACCGGAATGCCGGTCCAGTCGCCCACCACCGAGGCGATGGCCTGCGCATCGACGCCCGGCTGGATCAGCGGGCTTTCGCCCTGGTGGGAGGCCAGCGTGTCGTGCAGGCGGCGCAACTCGGCCATCTTGTCGTCCCTGTCGACCTCGTCCGCGCCGCCGCCGCGCAGCGCCGCCCGCAAGGCCAGCACCCGTTCCACCAGCGTTTTCTCTTCGGACCAGCGCGCCTCCAATCCGGTCAGCTCGGCCTGTGTCGCCTCCAGCAATGCCCGTGCCTCAGCCTCGCGCGCCGCGGTGTCCAGCCCAATCGCCGCCTCGCGGCCGATGATCTGCAGCTCGGTCTGCAGCCCCTCGATACGGCGCCGCCGGTCGTCCACCTGGGCCGGCACCGCGTGCTGGCTGACGGCCACGCGCGCGGCAGCGGTATCCAGCAGGCTGACCGACTTGTCCGGCAGTTGCCGCGCCGGAATGTAGCGGTGCGACAGGCGCACGGCGGCCTCCACCGCCTCGTCCAGTATCTGCACCCTGTGATGGGCCTCGAGCGCGCCGGCGATGCCGCGCATCATCAGGATGGCGCGTTCCTCGCTCGGCTCGTCGACCTGCACCACCTGGAACCGCCTGGTCAGCGCGGGGTCCTTTTCGAAATACTTCTTATACTCGGCAAAGGTGGTGGCGGCGATGGTGCGCAGCGTGCCGCGCGCCAGTGCCGGCTTCAACAGGTTGGCCGCGTCGCCGGTGCCCGCCGCGCCGCCGGCGCCGATCAGCGTGTGCGCCTCGTCGATGAACAGGATGATCGGATGGGGGCTGGACTGCACCTCCTCAATCACCTGGCGCAGCCGGTTCTCGAACTCGCCCTTCATGCTGGCGCCGGCCTGCAGCAGGCCTACGTCCAGCGTGCGCAGGCTCACCTCGCGCAGGGCCGGCGGCACGTCGCCCGCCACGATGCGCAGCGCGAACCCTTCGACGACCGCCGTTTTCCCCACGCCCGCCTCGCCGGTCAGGATCGGGTTGTTCTGGCGCCGTCGCATCAGCACGTCGACCACCTGGCGTATCTCGGCGTCGCGCCCCACGATGGGATCGATTTCGCCCGCCCGTGCGCGCGCCGTCAGGTCGACCGAGAATTTGGCCAAAGCCTCTTGTTTGCCCGCCCCGGGTGCGACGGCGCCGCTGGCCTCGCCCGGCACGCCCGCGCCGCCGTCGGTGGCGGCGAGCGACGCCTCGGGCGACCCCGACAGCAGCTTGGCAAAATCGTCCGACAGCGCCTCGCCCTTGATTCGCTCGAACTGGCGGCTGATGGCGAACAATGCGTTTCGCAGCGTGTTGGTGCGCAGCGCCGCCACCACCAGGTGACCGGTGCGCACCTGGTGCTCGCCGAACATCAGGCTGGCAAACACCCAGGCGCGCTCGACCGCCTCCTCGATGTTGGGCGCGAAATCCGAAATCGCGGTGGCGCCTCGCGGCAGCCGGTCGAGTGCGGCGGTCACGTCGGCCGCCAGGCGCGCGGGGTCGATCTCGGCGTGGCGAATGATCCGGTGCAGGTCCGAATCGGGCACCTGCAGCATCTGATGCAGCCAGTGCACCAGCTCCACATACGGATTGCCGCGCAGCTTGCAGAACACGGTGGCGCCCTCGATGGCGCGATAGGCCACGGGGTTCAGCTTGCCGAACAGGGTCGTACGGCTGATCTCTGTCATGGTCCCTCGGTTATTCGCCTGTCGCGAACGCAATGATCAAAAGTTTTTTGGTCCGTTTTTTCAAAAAAGGACTGCTTCCTATCCAAATCGCGCGCCATGCTGTCCGCACTCGCATTCAGAAACAAGTCCGCGGCTACGGTACCGAAACGACGCGGCATCAGCCAGGTCGTCCAGCCCAGCCGCCCCTGCACGCCCAGCCGTGTCGCCGGCACCTCCTCGGGCAGCAGGTGCAGGTTCACGTCCCAATCCAGCGTGTCGCCCGCATAGTTGCGCACGATGGGGATCAGCCGGTGGAAGCTGATGCCGCCCGGCAGCAGGCGCAGGTACTCGCCCAGCGTCAGCGGGCCGAACACGATGCGGAATTTGTGCTGCCGGCTCCACACGCGGCTGCCGAGCACGGCGGTGCCGCCCAGCGTGGCCGTCTCGCGCCCCTCGCCCAGCCGCGTCCAGTCGGGTAGGGAGAGCTGCAGCCAGCCGCCGATGAAGCATTCGATGTGCACCGGCATCTCGAAGAAGGCGCAGAGTATGGCCGCCAGCCCTTCGGCATGGCGCGTTTGGTTGGCGAGCAGGCCGGCAAAATGCAGCTTGGTCAGGTCCGGCATCGCATCGCGCCCGCGATGGCTTTCCAGCCCCAGGCCGAACAGCGAGCCCACATAGGTCGCAAACCGGTCGTCCTGCGGCCGGTCGAAGCTGATGGTTGGCCGTACGTCGGCCCAGGCACGCCAGAACAGCGATAGGGCGCGATGGTGGAAGATGTCGGCAAAGCGCTGGAAGGTGGGGTCGCGCTGGTTGCGCGTGCGGTCGCGCGCGTAGTCGGTCAGGTGCAGCGGCAGCGGCCCATCCAGGCCGAACAGGCCGAAGAAGCGCACCAGCAGGCGGGCCGGCCGATCATCGGACTGCTCCAGCGCCGCCAGGGTGGCCGGCGGAAACACGGCCGACGGTTCCTGCGCCAGGCGCACCCTGTCCTGCGCGGGGCGCGCGCTGCGGCCCAGGCGCGGACTCTCCGGTGACGCCGCCTCCAGCAGCCGCATCGCCTGGTAAAAGCTGTAGGCGTGCGGCGTCTCGGCCAGCCGTGCCAGCAGCGCGTCCAGCTCCGCCAGGCCAAGCACCGGGCCGGCGGCCGCCGGGTCCTCCTCCGCGTCGGCCGGCCCGGCTACAGCAGCGGTCTCAGCCCCAGCCGCATCGGCCATCGCATCACCTCCCCACGCTCCTGGCTCCACATGACAGTCTCGGTGAACGCGTTGATGGAGACGTATTTGGCGAAGAACCGGTCCAGCACGGCGGCGAGCAGAATGCCGCCCGCGCCGCCGAACGCCGTCTCGTCCACGGTCAGCCGCAATTGCAGGCCGCGCCCGGCCGCCACAGGGCCCGCACCCGGGATGCGCCGCACCACGTTGCGGCAGGCGACCGACAGCAGCCCCTCCAACTGACGCCCGGCCAGCGAGCCGTCTGAGGGAATGTAGAGCCGCAGCAACTCGCGCAGCGCCGCCGCCCCGTGCACCTCGTCGGTATCGACCAGGCTGAGGTAGTTCAGCCCCAGATGCGAGAGGAACCGCCAGGCGTAATCGCCCTCGCCACGGCAGGGGCGCGGCGCCGTCGGCCCCACCAGGCAACGTATGGAGGCCACCGGCGCGCTGGTCGCGATGGTGAAATCCGTGTGCTGCTTTCCCACCGGCATCGACAGTGCGAGGTCGCGGTTGGTGCACAGCAGATCCAGACCCAGTTGGCGCAGATGCCTGCTGTACGGCGCCTGCTCCGGATCGACGAGCGAAATGAACGCCTCGTGGCCGATGTAGCTGGAGCGCGGCCCGCGCTGACGCGATCGTTGCGAAACGATCCGCGGCTCGCGACGCAGGGTGTAGTAGCTGCGGTGCTCCGGGTTACGGCTCAGGTCGTTGGCGGCGTAGAACGGCAGGAAAGGCTGCGAGGGGCCGCCATCGGCGGCATAGCCCTCCACGGACCTGACGGAAAAAACCTCGAAATCCAGCGGCCGCATACGGTCCGGCACGATCAGGTGCTCCGCCTCGCGCTCGGACATGTTGATGCGGTCGCTGCGGCGCGGGAACAGGTTGACGACCGGCGTGCAGAACAGCGCCATGTGGTCAGGCCCGAAGCCGGAGGCGAGCGTCGGCTCGCTGCGGTTCAGCAGCAGCACCACTTCCAGCTCGCGGCCCGGCGTGCGTATGGCGGCGCGGTCCAGCCCGTCCAGCTCCACGAACAGGAAGCGTTCGGGCATTGCGTAGTATTCCTGCAGCAGCCGGTAGCCGTCGAAGGATTGCGGCGCGCGCGGCAGCAGCGCCTCCCCCGGCTCGAACCCCATGGCGCGCAGTGCTGTGGGCGGCAGCCGCTCCTGCCACGGCGTGGGGCGGGTGGCCGGCCGCACGGTGATCGACATCACGTTGGCGATCAACTGCTCGTACAGCCGGATGCGCGAACCTTCCGGGCCGCCCATGAAGAAGGCCAGGCGTTCGACCAGGATCTTGTCGAACCCCGCCTCACCGGTGGCGCGCAGCTTCAGCCGGATCGCCGCCTTCACGCCGCGCAGCTCCGGCAGCCCAAGCGCCGAAACGGCCGCCGGGGTGGCCAGGTATTCCGCCTCGGCCAGCTCGATCGGGAACAGCTGCAACGCGTGCGCGGTGCGGAACTCGCAGTTCGTCTGGTCCTCGGTGCCGAACAGGCTGCGCAGCTCGGTGCCGGCTGCTACCGTCACGCCCTGCGGCATGGTGCGCAGCGCGGTTTCCGGCGTGAACCGCACCACCGCCATCGACGGCGTCGGTGCCATGTAGTGCGGATACACCATCTGCAGCAGCGACTGCGTGAAGGTCGGAAACTCGGCCTCCATCTTCAGCTGCACGCGGGCGGTCAGGAACGCGAAGCCCTCCAGCAGCCGTTCCACATACGGATCGGCCACCTCGAGCGAGCCCAGGTTGAGTCGGGCGGCGACCTTGGGAAAATCGCGCGCGAACTCGCCGCCCATGTCGCGCACGAAGGCCAGCTCGGATTCGTAGAGGCGCAGCAACCTGGGATCCATTGGCCTAGCCGCGCACCCTCAGGTCGCTCACCGTCGCCAGCCGCGTTTCCAGCTCGATCGCCGTTTCCAGGAAAAGCTGCTGCGGCACCGGCTGCGCCCACAGCTCGCCCTCGATCTCGAAGACCAGCGCGGGAATCGGGTTGTCCTCCTTGCGCTCGCGCATGCGCACGCGCAGCGTGTCGCGTTTGATGCGCGGCTCGAACGTGCGGATCGCGTCGGCGATCCGAACCTCCAGCGCCCGCATCCGGCCGGACGCGGCAATCAGGCCGGTGAAGCCCGGCACCCCGAAATTGATCGTGCTGGCGCCCGCACGTGCGGGCAGGTCCGAGGCGGCGGTGGTGTCGAGGTTGGTGGTGTTCAGCAGCCACGCCAGGTCGCGCAGCACCGCCTGCTTGAGCGCCTGGAAGGTCAGGACCTGCTGGTCCGGCCCGTCGCGCTTTTCGTGCGGCGCGTGGTCGGTCAGCCGGTCGAGCAAGGAGGGTTGCAGACGCTCACGGTTGGCCAGCATCGCCACGGTCAGGCGTCCTGGGCGGCACGGTGCGCTTCATGCGTCGCACCGTCGGGCGCTGCACCCTCGTGTGCGGATGTGTGCAAGACGATCCGCCGGATGTCCTGCAGGGCGTACTCGCCGCCGTCGGTGGCCAGCATCCGCTGGCCCAGCCCGGTGAACCAGTCGCCTTCGCCCACCCATTCGGTGCGGCGCGCCATGGCCAGGCCCGGGTCTGCCGCCTGGGCGCTGCCCGGGTAGCGGGTGGGTATGAATCCGGCCGACTCACCGCCATTGGCCCAGGTGAACCGCGCCGGCATCCATACCTGGTCGCGCAAATCCTCCGGCGGATCGATTTCGACGCTCGACAGCCTATGGAACGGCACCCAGAAATACCGGCCGTCGACCAGCGCCTCCAGGACCGGGCCGAGACGCGGGTCGGCGTCGGCGATCCACTCGAACGCGCCGCCGTCTATGGTTCCGGCCGTTGCCGGCGCCTGCTCGAAGGCTTCGTCGCGCAAGGCGGCCGCCTCGGCACAGACGCCGCCGGCAAAGCCGCGATTGGCTTCGACCAGCATCGACATCCACGGCTCGGGATCGCCGAAGATCGTGGGAGTCCGTCCGCCCTCGAAGATCCGTGCCCGCAACAACTCGCACCGTATCGCCGCGCCATAGGCCTGGACCATGGGCGTCGCCAGCGCATCGAGTTCGCCCACTACGGTGAGCTGGGTCAAGGCGCGATCCCAAGCGCCTTCGATACAAAACAGTTGAAACAGGAAGGTCCGCAGGCGCGCATCGCGCGGCGCCTTGCGGACCTCCTGTTTCAACGCCTCGAGCGCCGCCCGATGATCGCCGCTGCGCAGCAGGCCTAGGCTGTCCACGCAGCGCGATCCCCGTGCCGGCTAGCTTACTTCATCGCAATGGCAGTCGTGGGCGAAACGTCCTTGGTGTTGGTGACGCGGTTCCAGCCGCCGGGCAGGATGGCGTTCTGCGTGCCGTCCGGCTTCTGCTGGCAATACTGAACGATCAGCGCGCCGTATTCGAACGTCACCGTCTCCTTCGGCGCCTCGTCGTCGTGCGACCACGAGATCGTCTTCACCGCAACGAGCTTGAAGTCGAAGCGCACGAAGCACATGCCGGCGACCGAGCTGCCGCCAGAGCTCTTGCGCATGGCAAGGCCCACTTGCTGGAACGCCTGGCCGGAGCACGCCATGTTGAAGAACGTGGTGGTCGACTTGTCGATCTTGCGGGTAATCGAGAATGGATTGAACGTGATCTTGCCCGCGCCCGCGCCCGAGCTTTGGCTGCCGATGTTCAGCGTCTGCTCGACGTCGAAGCTGTAATCTTCCACTTCGAACAGCTGGCCGGCATTGGCGTAGCCGACCAGGTCCTTGGCCAGCAGGTCCTGCGGATCGAACGACGAGCCGGTCACCTGCGATTCCGCCATCAGCGGACCGCCGCCGGTGTTGGAGTACGGCACGAAGAACATGTAGGAGTCAATTGCCATCGTAAACTCTCCGTTACTAGGGTTTCATCACCAACGAATACCCGGCGCGCCTATGTCCGCCACCGTTGGTCGCCTTGGGTCAGGTCGTCTTAGGCATACGCGAGACAAGACGCAGGGACACCGTCAGGCCCTCGAGCTGATAATGCGGCCGCAGAAAGAACTTTGCCGAGTAGTACCCCGGATTCTCCTCGTTCGCCTCGACCACAACTTTTCCTTCCGCCAATGGATGCGTCGCTTTCCACTCATCGGGTGAAGATTCCGGCGAACCATCCACATACTGGGTCAGCCAACCCTCCAGCCAGGTTTGCAGCTGGGACATCGTCATTTGGCTACCGATCTTATCGCGTACCATGCACTTCAGATAGTGCGCAAATCGGCAACTGGCGAAAAGATAGGGCAGGCGCGCTGCCAGGTTCGCGTTGGCGGTCGCCGCGGGGTCCTGGTATTCCTGCGGCTTCTGCAAGGATTGCGCCCCGATGAAGGCGGCGAAGTCGCTGTTCTTCTTGTAGATCAGCGGCATGAACCCGCTTTTTGCCAGTTCGGCCTCGCGACGGTCGCTGATCGCGATTTCGGTGGGGCATTTCATTGCCATGCCGCCATCGTCGCTGGGGAAGGTGTGTGCGGGCAGGTTCTCGACCGCGCCGCCGCTCTCCACACCGCGTATCTGCGTCGTCCAGCCGTACAGCTTGAACGCGCGGGTAATGTTGGTGGCCATCGCATAGGCCGAGTTGGCCCAGGTGTAGTTGCTGCTGCTGCCGCCGGTGGTGTCCTCCTCGAAATCGAACTCCTCGATCGGATCGGTCTTGGCGCCATAGGGCAGGCGCGCCAGGAAGCGCGGCATCGCCAGGCCGATGTAGCGCGAATCCTCGCTCTCGCGCAGCGAGCGCCACGCCGCGTATTCCGGCGTCTGGAAGATCTTGGTCAGGTCGCGCGGGTTCGACAGCTCGTCCCAGCTGTCCATCTGCATGACCGAGGGGGCGGCCGCCGCGATGAACGGCGTATGGGCGCCGGCCGCAATCTGCGCGATGTCGCCCAGCAGCTGCGTATCGACCGGGCCGTGGTCGAAATAGTAGTCGCCCACCAGCAGGCCGAACGGCTCGCCGCCGAACTGACCGTACTCCTCCTCGTAAACCTTCTTGAACAGCGGGCTCTGATCCCACGGCGTACCGCGGAACTTGCGCAGCGACTTGCTGAGCTCCTTCTTGGAGACGTTGAGAACCTTGATCTTCAGCGTCTCGTCCGTCTCGGTGTTGTTGACCAGGTAGTGCAGGCCGCGCCACGCGGACTCGAGCTGCTGGAAGCTCTCGTCGTGAATGATCAGGTTGATCTGTTCGGTCAGCTTGGCATCGATGGCTTCCATCACCGCGCGTATGCTGCTCATCGCGTCGCTGCTCACCAGCGCCGTGTTGGCCAGCGCCTGCTGCGCCAGCGTGTGCACCGCGGTCTGCACCGCCTCCTTGGCATGATCGCTGCGCGGCTTGAACTCGCGCTGCAGCAGGGCTGCGAAATCGCTGCCGTCCGCGGTCGTGGTCAGGCCGGCAGGAGCAAGGGCCTCGGTCTGTGTTGCCGACATGGCTTAGGCCTCCGTGCTCGTGGCGGGTTCGTCGGACGGCTTGGGTGCGGCGGCCAGGCTCTGCAGCAATGCCGGGTCCTGCAGCAGCTTGGTGATCAGCTCCTCGGCGCCGGACTTGCCGTCCATGTAGGTCATCAGCCCGGCAAGCTGCGAGCGCGCCTCCATCAGCTTGGCCAGGGAGTCGACCTTGCGGGCCACCGCGGCCGGCGAGAAATCGTCCATGCTTTCGAAAGTGATATCGACGGCCAGGTTACCCTGGCCGGTCAGCGTGTTGGGCACCGTGAAGGCAACGCGCGGCTTGATCGCCTTCATACGGTCGTCGAAATTATCGACGTCCACCTCCAGCATCTTGCGGTCCTGGATCGCCGGCAGCGCCTCGGTCGGCTTGCCCGACAGGTCCGACATCACGCCGACCACGAACGGCAGCTGCACCTTCTTCTGCGAGCCATACGTCTCGACGTCGTATTCGATCTGCACGCGCGGGGCGCGGTTGCGGGCGATGAACTTCTGACTGCTTGCCTTGGCCATGTCGGCACCCTTGCTGATACGATTACGATGTAGCGCTATTCGTCGCGGACTCCGATGACGATCTGTGCCTGGCCTAAGCCCTGCGGCGCCATGTCGCGCAGTATGTCGATGAAATTCTTATCGGCCAACCGCCGCGCGCGTTCCAGCAAAAGCGGCAGCGGGCTGGACGGTTCGTAACGCTCGTAATAGGCCGCAACCAAGTCGAGCAGCCGCATCGCGTCGGCACGGGTGGTGACCGGACCCAGCGAGGCAGCCGTCATGGCCGGCGCTGCAACGCCCGCGGGTGCTGCGGCGCCCGGCTCGCCGGCCGGCGCCGCTTCGGCCGCGATCTCGGCGGCCGGCCTGTACTGCGCCACGTAGCGCCTGATCTCCCCCAGCAGCTTGATCAACTCTGTCAGGTCGGGGCCGGTGCCTGCACCCGCATGCGCGTCGAACGACGTCGCGATGCCGGCGGCGTGGCCGATGGCAGCACCCGCCGCTTCCTCCAGTGCCGACAGCCGCGCCGGATCGGTCTCCTGGAACGCCGCGTGGACCATGGCCTCGCTGGGCTTTTCGCGGTCTGCCGGCACCTCGATGGCGCCCAGCGCCATGCCGATGTCGCGCCAGCACACCCGGCCGGCACGCACCGAGGCGGCCAGCGGCATGTCGCGCAACACCCGAAGCACGCGGCCAGGGCTGGCGAGCGCCAGCAACGCGTTGGCCCGCAGCGTCGGGTCGTTGTCGTCCTCCGGGTCCAGCAACGGGTGCACATGCGCCCAGTGCCGGTCGAGCTCGTGCCAGGTGGTGCCGAGCACCGAGGCGTACCCCGCCAGCCCGTCCGTCTGCAGGCGGGCCACCGCCAGGTGGGCCAGCACGCGCAGATCGTGCGTGCGGGTCAGCAAGCCGGTGGCCAGCGCGGCGACCTCCTTCCAATCGGGGTCCTCGGCGGCGACGATGAGGTCGCCATGCTGCTGCTCGGTCCGGCCGCGGGCCGCGCGCTCCAAGCTGCCGAAATCCCCGTCATGCTCCAGGTTCTCCCCAGCCGGCCTGTCGGGGGCCACTTCGGGCAACGCGAGCATGGCATCGGCCAGGGTCAACGGGCGCCACTCGCGCAGGGCCGCTCACCCTTGGCGGGCCGGCCGGCAGTTTGGGCGTGCACGCTTGCCATCTCGTCGTACCTTGGCGCGCCCCATGGCCGCGGCCGAGCATCGCGCATCCCCACGCGCGCTGTCCAGCGCGATCGGCACCGTTCCCAAAGTGCCACCACGCCCGCCTACAGACCCGCCACCCTGGCCGGCGGGGCCAGGCCCACGCCATCGCCGATCACCGCCAGCGCGGCCCAGTAGAACGGATGCGCCTGCACCGCGAGCGGGCCACGCGCATCGGCCAGCATGCGGCGCTGCGCCGAGGCCAGCGCGGCCGCCAGGCCCGGCGCGCTGCCGTCCTGGGTGTTGTGCAGCGTCAGCGCAACAAGATAGGCGGTGGTGCGGTCGTTGACCGACCAGTGCGTCACCAGCAGCGCCCGCGCACCCGCGTAGAAGAAGCTGCGCGCCAGCCCCGTCAGGCTCTCGCCGGACGTCGCCCCGCCCGGCCCGCCGGTGTTGCAGGCCGACAGGATCACCGTGTCGGCGTCCAGATCCAGTGCGGCCACGTCGGACGCGGTCAGCAGCGCGCCGCCGGCATCCTTGGCGCCGTCCGGCGCCGAGGTGACCAGAGCCGGCTCGGTCTGGCAGCTGAGGTCGGTGGGCAGCAGGGCGTGGGTGGCGAAGTGCAGCACGCGCACCTGCTTGAGCGGCGCCTTCTGCACCGCCTGCGCGGTGAAGTCGGCGCCGAGCAGCTGGTCGGAAGCAGCCGCGCCGGTCAGGCGGCGCACCGCCTCCAGCTCCACCTGCGCGCCGGGCAGCGGCGGCAGGCCGGCGAGCAGCCTGGCGCTGTCGCCGCAGGTGGCCGCCGGGTAGCTGCGCTGGGCCTGGGCCAGCGTCACCGGCCGGAAGCCGCCGAAACCGAACCACGGGACCGCCGCCCGCGAGGTACGGGCCAGCTTGCGCAAGCTGAGGAAGTTGGCCGGCGCCGGCACGTGTTCCACCGTCATCGTGCGTATCAGCCAGGGTGCGGCGGCGAGCGCCTGCTGATCGGCGGGCCCGGTCAGCAGGATGCCGAACGGCAGCGACAGCAGCGGGCCGGACGGCGCTACCGACAGCGCGGTCGCACCCTGCAGGCCGTCGGCCACCCCGCCCAGCACCGCGGCGTACAGCGCACGGTCGGCATCGATGTCGAAGGGTGGCGGCGGCTCGGTCTCGGCATCGAGGCTGGCGCGCACACGATGCACCAGGCCGGCCACGGCCTGGGCACCGCCCGTGACGGGCGCAGCGCGCACCTGCCCGTCGCGCAGCAGAAACGTCCAGCCAGAATCGGCGAACAGCACCACGGCGGCGAAAGCCTCGCCCGGGCGCAGGGCGGCGAGCACGTCGCGGCTGCTCACCGCGCGCTGCACCAGCTGGCTGTAGTTGGGCGAGGCCGCCTGCAGCGAGCGCTCCGTCTCCGCCTGCCTGCCCCGGACGCCGGCGATCTGGCGGACCAGTTGGGCGTCCTCCGGCCCGCCGGAATGGCCGTCGGCCCGCTCGTTGTCGCGCTGCTCGTACAACGCGGCGAGCTTCGAGTTGAGGTCGTCGCGCGCCCGGATCAGGCCCGCCACGCGCGGGTCGCGCCCGTTCTCGATCAGCCGGGCGCTGGCCTGGGCGATCTGCTCGCTGGTGATGCTGCTCTGCGCCAGCTGCGCCATCTCGAACATCTCGGCACGCAGTCCCGGCCCCTGGTCGGGATGCGCGGCCGCCTCGCCTGCCAGCGTCAGCAGGCAAGGCTGCAGCAACTCGCCCCGCGTGCCCGATTGCGATTGGCGGAGCGCGCGGGCGGCATTGCGGCAGGACTCCAGCGCCTCCTTGGTCCGCCCCGCGTTCCGCAGGTCGCCAGCCCACAGCAGGCCGGTCTCGGCCAGGGTGCGGCTGCCCGGCAGCGCGCGCGCGAACGCATCGACGGATTGCGACAGGCTGCTGATCGCCTGGCCCTTCTCCCCGCGCGACTGATCGATGAACGCCGTGGTGCGATACAGCCTGGCGGTCATCCGCGGCTGCGTGAAGCCGCGCGCGCTGGCCAGATCGACCGCCGAGCGTGCGGCCGTGTCGCTCTGCTCGTACTGGCCCATCTGCCGCAGCGCCACCGCCTGGGTGCGGCGCGTCTCGATCACCCCCAGCAGGGCTTCGGCCTGCGCCGTATCGGCGAGCAGGTCCTCGTCCACGATCGCCGCAGCGCCGCCGCCCACCGGCCGCGGCGCCCTGGGCTGCAGCGCGCCGGGCGGCAACTGCGCCATGTACTGGCCCTCGGCCTGCCGCAGCATCGCCAGCGCCTGCGGCCAGTGGCCCTCGTTGAGCAAATGCAGCCCGCGGTAGTGGCTAAGCCGCGGCAGGGCCAGCTTGTCGGCCTGGCCGGCAGCCGTAGCCAGCCTCTCGGCCCGCGCGAACATCTGGTCGGCCTCGGCGAACTGGCCCTGGTTGGACATCTGCAGCGCCTCGGCGCTCAGCGTGCTGGACAGCGCGGGGTTGTCGGCCCCCAGGATGCGCTCCTGCAACGCCACCACGGAGCGATACAGCTCCTCGGCCGAGGCGTAGTTGCCCGCAAGGTTGGCCTCGGTCGCCGCGAACATCAGGTTGTGGTACTGGCCGATATCGCCGGAGTTGAACGCCTGCGCCGCAAGCCTGCGCGCCGTCAGCCCGGAGCTGGCCGGCTGCGCGGCCGCCGCCTGCGGCGTCATCTCACCGGACAGGATGCCGATCGAGCGCTCGATGGCCGGCAGCGCGGGCCGCACGCCATCGGCCAGCCAGATATGCCCGTTCGCCCGCGCCACCACCGCCGTCTGCGGCCAGCCGCCCAGCCGGCTGGTGCAGGGCAGCAGCACCGCCGGGTTGCCGTCCAGCACGGTGGCCGGCTCCGGCTGCCCGCAATCCATGCGCTGGTCGATGCCCTCGCGCCAGGAACTGCCGGAGACCACCGCATCGAGGCTGGTGCCGGCGGGCTGGCTGCCGGCCTCCACATGGGCGCTGGGCTGCTCCCAGCTGCCGCAGTAGATCGCCGCCTGGCTGTCGCCGGCATGGCCGTCCTGGTGGCAGGCCTCGCCCGCAGCGTTCAACCCGACCGGCACGTTGGCCGCCCGGGCCAGGTGCTGGTCGGCGGACACATAGGCCTGCCGCGGCGGCGTGGCACAGCCCGACAGCAGCGCCAGTGCCGCCAAACCGAGCATCGGTCCGCCCCTGCGCCCGCGCATGAACCCCATCTCAGAAATCCTGCTCGCCGACGTTTGGGATGATCAGGTCGTCGTCCTCGCGCTGACGGCTGGGCAGGGCCACCACCACGTCATCGACCGGGTCGGTCACCGGGATCAGGATCGGCGACAGCAGCAGGCAGTTGGCCGACGAGATCGGGCAGGAGTTGATGCGGAAATTGTTGCTGCCCAGCGGCAGGATGCGGGCCGCGGCCGCAGCCGCCTCGCCGCCCACGCCGTCGATGGTGCCCTGCAGGTAGGACGGCTGGGACGAACCCGGCGGCGTGTAGAGCACGTTCAAGCCGGCCACGTCGATGGCGCCGGTCACCGTGCCGGAACCGACCGACAGGAACAGCTCGGTGCTCGGGCCGACCAGGCCCGGGCTGGTGGCGAACACGATGCTGCCGCCACCCGGCGCCAGCGTGAACGAGGCCGTGCCGGGCGCGCCAGAGCCGTTGATGGTCGTCGCACCCACCTGCTGGATGCTGGCGGCATACACGAACAGGCCGGCAGGGCTGCCGCCGACCGTCCCGTCCGACGCCGGAAACGCCGGGTCGAAGGCATGCGGCGGCACGCTGGAGCCGACGTCGATGCGGTCGTTGTCGAGCGTCACCTGCTGCGGCCTGCCGCCTTCGCCGGACGGGCTGCCGAGCAGGATGGTGCGCGCGCCGAGCGTGCCGCCGATGGTCATCGTGCCGGGCGCACGCAACAGGATGGCGCCGGCGGCACCGCCGGGCGAGGTGACCAGGCTGCCGGTGCCGGCCATGGTGATGTTGCCCAGCGACACGCCGATGATGTCGCCCAGCGCGTTGACCGCGCCGTTGAACGCGATCTGGCCGCCCGACAGCGTGACGTTGCCGGCGGCGGCCGAAACCGCGCCGCTCAGCGTGAGCGCGGCGGTGTCGGCGATGCCTACGCCGGCTGCGGCGCTGACCGGCCCGCTCACCGTCAGATTCGACGTATCGCGCAGGGTGAACTGGCTGGCGGTGAAGCCGGCAAGGCCCGCGATGCTGTTGTTGCCGCCGAACGCCGCCGACCCGGCGGCGCTGCCCGACAGCGCGGCGCTGACCTGCAGCGAGCCGTTCTCGACGATGCCGCCCGCCGTGGCATCCAGCGCCAGCGTGCTGGCCAGGATGCTGCCGGGTATGTCGATCTCGGCCGCCTGCAGCACCGTCGCCAGGCCTTGCAGCCCGCCTGCCACGAACAGCCCCCCTGCCGCCGCGATGCTGACCGAGGGGCCGCCGGAGACCTGGCCCGCCACGCCCAAGGTCGTGGCGTCCGTCAGGCTGAAGCCGCCGCCGGCGCTGAACGCACCGAGCTGCGCGATGGTGTTGCTGCCCAGAAAGCTCGCCGAACCGCCGGCGCTGCCGCTCAGGGTGGCGGCCATCACGATGCCCGGGGCGTCGATGGCCCCGGTGGCGTTCAGCACAAGCGAGCTGCGCGCCAGGATGGAGCCCGGAATGCCGATGTTGGCCGCGCTCAACGCGACGGTGCTGGCCACCACGGGTCCGGCGACGAGCAGGTCGCCGGTGTCGGCCAGGGTGAAGGCAGGCGCGTAGAACTGCCCCAGGGCCGCCACCGCGTTGCCGCCGCCGGCCAGGCTCGCCACGCCCACCGCCGAGCCGGTCAGGACGTCGGCGAGCAACGCGCCGGAGCTTGCCTCGGCGATGCCGGCACCCGAGACCAGCGCGGCATCGGACGCCTGCAACGTCCCGGCAAAGGCGATTCCGGCCTCCCCGGTCAGCGCCAGATGGGCGGCCTGCAGCGTGCCGCTCACCTGGTCGATGGCGCCGGCGCTGGCGAGGCTCGCCGTGGCGCCGACGCCGACCGCGCCGTCCAGCACCAGCGTGGTCGCGTCGTCCAGGGTGAAGCTGCCGCCGGCCACCAGGTTGGAGAGCGTGCCGATGGCGTTGGCGACCGGCGCGGCGAGCGTGATGCTGCCGGCCGGCGCCGAACCGGTCAGCGTGCCGGCGACCAGGCTCGCGCCCGCCGTCTCGGTGACGTCGCCCGCCGCGGTGTCCAGCGTGGCAAGACCGGCCGGTGCCGACAGCGTGCCCGCGAAGGCGATGCCGGTGCCGGCGACCAGCGACAGGCTGCTGCCGGCCTGGACGGCGCTTCCGGTCTGGTTGATCGCGCCGGCGCTGCCGAAGCTGGCGCTGGTTCCCGCGGTAACCGGGCCGGCCAGCACCAGCGACACGCCGTCGTTCAGCGAGAAAGCGGCGCCGGTGGTGAACCCGGCCAGCGTGCCGACCTGGTTGCCGCTGGCGGCCGCGAACACGGCGCTGCCGCCGGCCGTGGCCGAGCCGGTGAGCGTGTTGGCCAGCAATCGCCCGGCCGCGCCCTCGGTGATGTCGCCTGCCGCGTTCAGCGCCGCCGTGCCCGATTGCGCCGACAGCGTGCCATCGAAGGCGATGCCCGCGCCGGCCGACAGCGACAGGTTGCCGCCCGCCTGCACCGCGCCGCCGGTCTGGTCGATGGCGCCGCCCACGTCGAAGCTGATGTTGCTGGAAGCGGTGACGAGGCCCGCCAGCACCAGCGTGCCGGCGCTGGCGCCGCCATCGGGGCCGTGCACGTCGATGCCGGCGCCCGAGCGCAGCGTGCCGGTGATGCTGGGTGCGATGTCGTCTTCCAGGGTGAAGCCGCCGGCCGCCGAGAAGCCGGCCAGCGTGCCGACCACGTTGCCGCTGGCGACGTCGAGCGCAACGCTGCCGCCGGCCGCACCGGTCAGCGTGCTGGCCAGCAGCCGCCCCGAGGCACCCTCGGTGATGCTGCCGCCCGCGCTGGCCAGGCTGGCCGTGCCGGACTGTGCAGCCAGCGTGCCGTCGAAGGCGATGCCTTGGTCGGCCGCGAGCGAGAGGGCGCCGCCGGCCTGCACGGTGCCGGCGGCCTGCTGGATGGCGCCCTGGCTGACCAGGGTGGCGTCCGTGCCGGCGGTGACCGGACCGGCCAGCACCAGGGTCACGCCGTCGTCCAGGGTGAAGGCGGTGCCGGTGGAAAAGCCCACCAGCGTGCCGACGGCGTTGTTCCTGGCGGTGAACGACGCACTGCCGGCGGCATTGCCGGCCAGCGTGGCCGCCACCAGCCGACCGGACACCGCCTCGGCGATGCTGCCCGCCGTGTCCAGCGTGGCGGTGCCCGACAGCGCCGTCAGCGTGCCCCCGAAGGCGATGCCGTCGCCGGCGGTCAGCAGCAGGTCCGCACCGGCGCGAACCAGGCCGCCGGTCTGGTCGATGCTGCCGGCGATGTCGAAGCTGATGTTCGTCAACGCCGTGATCGTGCCGTTCAGGGCCAGCGTGCCGGCGCTGCCACGGCCATTCGGACCGTGGATGTCGATCGCGCCGCCGGGTGCCGAGAACATGCCCGTGATGGTGGGGGCGATGTCGTCTTCCAGCGTGAAGTTGTCGGAGACGGAGAAGGCGGACAGCGTGCTGACGGTGTTGCCGCTGGTCGCCGTGAACAGCGCGCTTCCCTTGGCGACCGAGCCGCTCAACGTATGGGCCAGCAGCCGGCCGCTGCCCGCCTCGACCGTGTTGATCAGCGAGTCGAAGGTGGCCGTGCCGGTCTGGGCGGACAGCGTTCCGGCAAACTGGATGCCCGCGCCGGATTTCAGCAGCAGGTCGCGCCCGGCCACCACACGGCCTGCGGTCTGGTCGATGGCGCCCGCGGAGTCGATGCTGATGTCGGCGGCCGCCGAGACGGGACCGCCCAGAAGCAGCACGCCCGCGCTGCCGCCGCCATTGGGACCATGCAGGTCGATCGACGCGCCCGACACCAGCGGCCCGCTCACGTTCGGCGCGACGTCGTCTTCCAGCGTGAAATCGCCGCCCGTGGAAAAAGCGGCCAGCATGGTGACGCTGTTGCCGGCGGAGGTGGTGAACTGGGCGGACCCGTTGCCTCCGGCCGACCCCGTCAGCACCCGGGCCAGCAACGTTCCGCCGTCCTCGGCGATCCCACCGGCAGACGACGACAGGGTGGCCGTGCCGGCCAGCGCCGAGAGGGTGCCGGCGAAGGCGATGCCGTCGCCGGCCGAGAGCAGCAGGTTGCCGCCGGCGGTGACCGCGCCGCCGGTCTGGTCGATCCCGCCGGCAATCGTCAGGCTGATGTCGGTCAGCGCGGTCACCGTGCCGCCCAGCATCAGCGTGCCGGCGCTGCCGGCGCCGTCCGGGCCGTAGATGTCGATGGCACCGCCCGGCGCGCTGAACAGCCCGCTGATCGTGGGCGCGATGTCGTCTTCCAGCGTGAAGTCGCTGGCGACCACGAAGCCCGACAGGGTGCCCACCCGGTTGCCGCTGGCCGCGGTGAACAGCGCGCTGCCGCCGGCCGAAGCCGTTCCGGTCAGCGTGCTGGCCAACAGCCGGCCGGACGTCGCCTCGGCGATGTTACCGGCCGCGTCCAGCGTGGCGGTGCCCGACTGGGCCTGCAACGTGCCCGCAAAGTCGATGCCCTGCCCGGCCACGAGCGCCAGGTTGCCGCCGGCCGAGACGCTGCCGCCCGTCTGGTCGATCGCCGCCGCGCTGTCGAAGCTCGCATCGCCCTTGGCCGTGATCACGCCGTCCAGCACGAGGGTGCCGGTGCTGCCGCCAAGGTTGGCGCCGTGCAGGTCGATCGAACCGTTCGAGGCGAAGGTGCCGATCACCGTCGGCGAGACGTCGTCCTCCAGCGTGAAGCTGCCCATCGAGGCGAAGCCGGCCAGCGTGCCGACACGGTTGCCGCTGGCCGCCGCGAAGGCCGCCCCGCCGGTGGTGGCCGATCCGGTCAGCGAAGCCGCGAGGAGTTGCCCGCCGGCAGCCTCGACGATGCTGCCCGCAGCCAGGGTTGCGGTGCCGGTCTGCGCTGCCAGCGTACCCGCGAAATCGAGCGCCCCGCCCGAGGTCAGCGACAGGTTGGTGCCGGCGCGCACCGAGCCGCCGGTCTGGTCGATGCCGCCGGCGATGTCGAAGCTGATGCTGTCGAGCGCCGTGACGGTGCCGCTCAGCGTCAGCTGGCCTGCGCTGCCCTGGCCGTTGGGACCGTAGACGTCGATCGAGCCGCCCGGGGCCGCGAAAAGCCCGCTGATCGTGGGGGCGCTGTCGTCCTCCAGCGTGAAATCGCGCGCGACCGCGAAGCCCGAGAGCGTGCCCACGCTGTTGCCGCTGGCAGCCGCGAGAAGCGCGCTGCCGGCCGAGGCCGTCCCGGTCAGCGTGTCGGCCATCAGGTTGCCGGTCGCGTTCTCCAGTATGTTGGTCGCGAACAGGCCCGCCGTGCCGGCCTGGGCCGAGAGCGTGCCGGCGAAGGCGATGCCGGAGACGGTCTGGCTGCCATAGGTGGTGGTGCCGTTGCCGGTCAGCCGGACGTCGCCGGCGGTGGCCACGATGGCCGACGGCCCGGCCGCATCGCCGGACAACTGTATGATGCCGCCCAGCGCCGTCAGGGTGACCGAGCTGGCCTTCACCGTTCCGCCGAGCTGCACGATGCCGCCGGCGCTTTCCAGCACGATCGGCTGCTGGGCGGTGACGTCGCCGTTCAGGATCAGGTTGCCGGCTATGCCGCCGCTGGCCGGACCGAAGATGTCGATGCTGCCGGCGTTGAGCGGCCCGTCGATGGTCGGCGCCACATCGTCTTCGAGGATGAAGGCGCCGCTGCCGGCCACCGTGAACACGCCCAGCGTTCCCACGGTGTTGCCGCTGGAGACGCCGAACTTGGCCTCCACCCCGGCCGTGCCGGCCAGGCTGCCGGCCACAAGCCGGCCGTTGGCGGCCTCTTCGATGGACCCGGCGGCGGCCGAGAGCGTGACGGTGCCGCCGGCGGCCTGGAGCAGGCCGGCAAACGTGACTCCGCCCGGCGCCGACAGGGCCAGATCGCCCGACAGCGCCTGCATCGTGCCGGTCTGCTTGATGGCGCCCGCCGAGACGGACACGCCGGTGGCACCGGACACCAGCCCGGCGATGGTGAGGCTGCCGGAATCGTTGAGCGTGAACGCGCCGGTCCTGGTGCGGAAGCCGTTCAACGCGCCGATCTGGTTGTGGCCCAGCAGCATGGCCGATCCGGTGTCGCCGGTCAGCGCACCCACCGTCAGCCCGTTGGTGGTCACCGTGCCGGTGGCCGAGGTGAACAGGCCGAGCCCGCCGATGCCGGTCAGGCTGAGCGGGTCGGCAATGTTGATGGCGGCCACGGTGGATGACGGGGTCACGCCGTCCAGGCTGCCCAGCGACAGCGTTCCGGTGGTGAACGACGTGAGGTCGCCCGCCGCGACCGACAGCGTGCCGCCGGGCGTGAGCAGGGTGAGGCCGACGATGCCGGTGGTGCCGCCGGTGCTGACCGAGCCGTACAGGTCGAACGTGTCGGCCGTCAGCGCCACGGTGCCGCCGCCGGCACCGAGCAGCTCGCCGCCGCCCTGCACCGTCAGCGTGGGCGTGGTGAGCGCGAGCGTGCCGCTTGTCGAGGTGACGGTGCCCGCCACGCTCAACGCCTGGCTGTCGGTCAGCGCGAAGCCGGCGGCCGTGAAGCTGCCCAGCGTCGTGAGGCTGTTGGCGCCCGTCAGCACCACCGCGCCGGCCGAGCTGCCGGTGAGCCCGGCGGCGTGCAAGAGCCCGCCCGGTTGCTCGTGGATACCCCCCTGCGTCGCGGTCAGCGCGATGGTGCCCGCGAGCGCCGACAGCGTCCCGCCGATCGACAGCGTGCCGGCCGACAGGGCCAGCCCGCCGGCCGTGGCACTCACCGGCCCGCCGACCACCAGGCTGGCGTTGCCGTCGTCGAGCGAGAAGCCGTTGGAGGCGGTGAAGCCGGACAGCGTGCCCACCGCGTTGGTGCCGGACAGCGTGGCCGCGCCGCCCTGCGCGCTGCCGCTCAGCGATGTGGTGTCGATCGCCCCGCCGGCCTCGCTGATCCCGCCCTGCGCATCCAGCGCCACCGCACCGCCGCTGCCCATGGCCAGCAGCGTGCCGGACAGCGCGATGCCGGCGGTGGAGGTAAGGTCGATCACCCCGCTGCCCGCCGTGACGGTGCCGCCAGCCTGGCCGATGCCGTCGGCCGAGAGCGTGACGCCGGTGCTGCCAGCGATCACGCCGTTCAGCGAGAGCGAGCCGGTATCGGTAAACGACAGCGCGCCGCTGCGGGCCTGGAAGCCGTCCAGCACGCCGATGGCGTTGGTGCCGCCCAGCACCGCCGAGCCGGTGTCGCCGGTCAGTGCGGCCGCGGTGATGCCGTCGGCGGTCACCTGGCCGGAGGCGGCGGTGAACAGGCCCAGCGTCAGCGCGTGGCCGGTCAGGTCGAACGGTCCGTTGAGCGTGATGGCGCTGGCCGTCGAGGAACCCGGCAGGCCGGTGACGCTGCCCAACGACAAGGTGCCGGTGAGCAGGCCGGCCAGGTCCGCGGTCGCCAGAGAGAACGTACCGCCGCCCGACAGGCGCGCGAGCCCGATGAAGCCCGACAGCGTGCCGGCCGTGGCGTCGGTATCGACCGTGCCGCCGAGCGTGAAGCTGTCGGCGACGAGGGCGATGACGCCGCCGGGGCTGAGCAGCGTGCCGGTGGTGACCGTCAGGCCGGGCGCGGTAAGCGCCAACGTGCCGCCGCCGGCTGCCGACACGGTCCCGTTCACCGTCAGCGCCTGGCTGTCGGCAAGCGCGAACCCGCCGCCCGCCGCGAAATTGCCGAGCGTGGCGACGGTGTTGGCGGCGGACAGCGTCACGCCGCCGGCGGCGCTGCCCGACAGCGTTCCGGCCTGCACGCTGCCGCCCGCCTCGGTGATCCCGCCCTGGGTCGCGCGCAGCGTGACCGTCTGGCCAGGCGCGCCGATGGCCGCCTGTAGCGACAGCGACTGCGCCAGCAAGGTTATGTTGCCGCTGGCCGAGGTGACGGCACCCGTCACCTGCAGGGCCGAGCCGGCGTCGTCGAAGGCGAGGTTGGCCAGGGCAGCGAGCCCGGTCAGCGTGCCAACGTCGTTGTCGCCGGTGAGCAGGATCTGTCCCGTTCCGCTGCCGCGGGCCGAACCGCCGAGCGAACCCGCGGTGATGCCGCCGCTCTCGGTGATGCCGCCGTCGTTGGCGGCAAGGTTGACCGTGCCGGTCTTGGGTGTGCTGATCGTCCCGCCGAGCGTCAGCCCCAGCGAGGAGACGAGGCTGACATTGCCGCCGCCGGCCGACAGGTCGCTGCCGCCGAGCGCGGTCAGTCCGGCAGCCGAGAGGGTGACGCCGCCGCTGGTGCTGGCGACGGTGCCCGAAACGGACAGCGTGCCCGCATCGGCCAGGGTGAAATCGCCTTCATGGACGGTGAAGTCGCCCAGCGTGCCGATGCTGCTGACCGGGCCGAAATTCACCGTCCCGGTGCTGCCCACCAGGGTACCCACGGTGATGTGCCCGGTGGCCACGCTGCCGCTGTTCTCGGTGAACAGGCCCAGCGCGTTCGCATGGCCGGTCAGGTCGAGAGCCGAGGCGATGGTGATCGCACCGGCGCGCGAGGTGACGCCGTCGTCGAGGCTGCCCAGCACGAGCGTTCCCGTCGAGAGACGCGAAGCGGACGAGCCGGCGAAGGCGAGCGTGCCGCCGTTCGTCAGCACGCTCAGTCCCACCAGCCCGGCAGGGCCGCCGCTGCCGTCGGTGCTGATCGTGCCGCCGAGGCTGAAGCGATCCGCCGCCAGCGCGATGGTGCCAAGCGGACTGAGCAGCGAGCCGGCACCGGTCAAAGTCAGGGTGGGTGCGCTCAGCGCCAGCGTGGATGCCGACCCGGTGCCAGCGGTCACCGTGCCGTTGACGACCAGCGGCTTGCTGTCGACCAGGGTGAACCCGCCGGACGCGGTGAAGTCGCCCAGCTTGGCCAACACGTTCTGGCCGCCGTCCAGGCTGGCCGACTGCGCGCTGCCGGTCAGGCTGGTGGCGGTGATCGACCCGCTGCTCTGCACGATGGCGCCGCCGCTGAGCAGCGACAGGGCCGTGCCGCCGGCCAGCACGTTGCTCTCCAGCAGGATGCCGCCGTTGCCCTCCAGCACCAGCGTGCCGGGGCGCACACCCTTGGCCCCGTCGGCCTCGATCGGGTTGTTCACCGTCAGCGTGCCCAGCGCGTCGATGGTGATCGAGGTGAAGCTGAGCGGGCCGTTCTTGCGGTCCAGCGAGATGCCGCCGGGCGCGATGCTGATGTCGCCGCCGGCCAGCACCGCCACGCCCGCGTTCAGCGCGTTGATCAGCGACTGGGTGACGACGAGAAGGCTGTCGGGACCCTCCGCCGCGATGGTGATCGATCCGTCCGCGCCCGCGTTGCTGCTGCCCGAAACCGTCACGCTGCCGGACGCGGCGAGCTGGATCGATCCGCCATGGCCGCCGGCCGCACCCTGCGCGGAGATGCTGCCGGCATGGGTCAGCGCGCCGCGGCTGTATACGCTCACCTGCCCGCCGTTGCCGGCGCCCGTGGCGTCGGCCCGCAGCACCGCGCCGGCAGCGACGCTGGTGGCCTGGGCGGCGGCGGCCACGCTCTGCGCCTGCAAGGCCGCGCCGGTGGCCGGCGTGCCGATGGCGAGCATGCCGCCGCCCCCGTCGCCCGAGGCGTCGATGGTCGCACCGGCCGCGATCGCAACCGAGCCGGTCGCCGTGACGCTGACCTGGCCGCCATGCGTGCCGGGATCCTGGCCCGCGACGCTGATGTCGCCATCGACCTGTACCGAGCCGCCCACGCCCTCCACCAGCACGCGCGCCGTCTGGGCGCCCACGCTGTGGGCCGCAATCGTGCCGCCGGCATCCACCAGCGTGCGGATCAGCCCGTCGGCGGCCACCGCACTCAGCACCACCGTGCCGCCATCGGCCAGGATGGTGCCGGTGTTGGTCACCAGCGCCGTCACGGTGCGTCCGTTCGCGGTGGCCTGCGTCACCTGCCCGGTCACGTTCAGCGCCAGCAGCCCGTCGCCGTAGAGGTCGAGCGTGAAAGTCTCGGCGCCGCCCAGGATCACCCGGCCCAGCCGTGCGGAGATCAGGCCGTTATGCGTCACCTGCGGCGCCACCAGGGCGGCGAGTCCGGCCTGCTGTATGGTGATCGTGCCGTTGTTGACGATGCGCGCGCCGGCATGGGGCGCCTGGTCGAACACCATGTGGCCGGCCATGAAGTTGGACCGGCTGATGCCGGAGGCGGAGACCACCAGCCCGGCGGTATCCACCTGCGCACCATGGTCGAACAGCACGCCCGACTGGTTGACGATGACCACCTGGCCGTTGGCCGCGATCTGGCCCGCGATTTCGGACGGGTTGGGACCGACCACCGTGTTCAGCGCGATGGCGCCGCTGTTCGGCTGGGCGAACACCACCTTCTGCTGGCTGCCGACGTTGAAACTCTGCCAGTCGATGGCGGCGTTCTGGCTCGTCTGGCTGATCGTGGTCGTGCTGCCGGATTGCGCGATGCCGGCCGCCCCGCCGGTGATGGTGCCGCCCATCGGATGCGCGCCCGGCGCGATCTGTGCCGCGGCAGGGCCCGCCAGGACGGCCAGCGCGGTCGCCCGCAGCGCGGTCGCCTGCAGCAGGGCGTGGCGGCTGCAGCGGCGATAGCCGACGATGCGGATGCCAGCCTCCGCATCGCGGCCGGCGCGCCTGCCTGCCTGGTGTGCTGCGTGTCTGGCGACCATGACGACCCTCGCTACCCGGCCGCTCGCGGGCGGCTGAAAATCACATACGCAGGCTCTCAGAACCGACCGAGCACCTGCCAATAGACCGCCGACGATTTCAGCCGCGAGCCGCCCAGCACGCCGTTCGGATCGCGAGTCAGGCGCGAGACGCCCTCCACATCGATCTCCACCCGGTCGCCGCCGAAAAACCGCACGCCGCCGCCCAGCGACCGCAGCCGCTGGTCCAGGTCGAGCGCCTGGTTCGAGTAGCTCTCACCCCAATCGTAGAACGCGTAGAACTCCGCGGAGAGCGGCACGGGCGAGAAGCCAGGTTGTGGCAGCTTCACGTCGAGCAGCGGCTCCACGGTGGTCTCTACACCGGTATCGGCGGTGACTTCACCATAATAGAAGCCGCGATCGAAATGCGGGCCGCCGAGATAGAACTTTTCCGCCGGCGGCAGGATGTTGCGGCTGTATTGCCCCGCCGCCGCCAGCTTCAGCGACACGCTGCTGCTGGCCGACACGGCGAACAGCGACTGCGTGCGGTCGATCTCGCCGGACACCTTGGTGAAGTCGGTGCGCTCGTCCAGCCGCGGCGCGTCCTTTTCGCCGTTGGCCGAAGCACCCAGCACATGAAGCCCCTGGCTGACGCGCAGGCTCACCAGGTCGGTGGCCGGGAAACGCGTGCCCAGGAAGGTGTCCAGGCGCGTATAGTCCGCCCCCGCCCGCAGCACGCGCAGCGAGTCGAAGCTGGACCGCTGCAGCTGCCCGCGGTCGTTGGCGCTGAGCAATATCTCCGACTCGATGGCGTCGAACGTCGCCTTCAGGTTCAGCGTCTCGGACCGGGTGCGGATGTAGGGGTAGGTGAACTCCAGCCCGCCCACCCGCGTGATGCCGTCGTAGCCGATCTCGCGCAGGCTGCCCGAGGGTATGGTCTCGCCCGCGCCGCCATAGATGCGCAGCCGCAGGCCGGAGCCGCCGATGAAGAACTCCTCCGATCCCTGGCCGAACGTCTCGGTGTTGTTGAACGTGTGATAGATCGACAGCTCGGTCCGCTCGCCGAACGCGGTGAAGCTGTTGAGGTCGACCAGCGCCAGCAGCTCCTCCGGCCCGGTCTGGCGGAAGGCGCGGTTGTCGGCGGTGATCTGGCCGGTGACCGGCGCACGGTGCAGCTGCGCCACCAGCGTAAAGGCGCCCGGATCCTCCTTGGAGGGGTTGAGCACCGAGCTGATCGTGACACCGGGCACGTCGCCCGCCAGCAGCAGCCAGCGTTCCAGCGTGCGCACGTTGATCGGCTGGATGTCGGTCAGGTGGCGCAGGAAGCGCAGCACCTGCGTGCCGGCCGGGCCGATGTCGCCCTGCAGCTTGACCTCGACCACCCGCCCCTCGGTCACCACGAAGCGCAGGTGGCCGCCGCTGCCTGGTGAGGAGGGGCTCGAAACGCGGGCGTTGACCGTGGTGTAGACGTAGCCGTCGTTGCGGTAGCGGTTGAGGATCGCCGTGCGTGCGGCCTCGATCCGCTGCACCTGGACCGCGGGTCCGGCAAGTCCCGCGGTCATCGCCAGCAGCGAGGCCTGCGTGTAGGCCGTCGCCCCCTGCACCGAGACGTCGGCCACCGAAACGATGGCCGCGGGCGAAACCGGGCCGGGCGCCGCCTGCGGCTGCTTGAGCGAGGGTGCGACGGCTGCCGGCGTGTTGGACAGCACGCCCGACAGGGGCGAACCTTGCGGCACCGGGTTGATCCGGTCCAGCCCGACCGGCGGCACGGCTTGCGCCATGGCGCGCGTGGCCGCCATGCACGCCAGCAACGAGACAGCGCCCGCGAGCACCGCACCTGGGAGATTGGATCGGGACAGAGTGTTGGTCCGTCTGTGGGGCGTGGCCGTGGCGGGATAGCTATGGGTGCGTTTCGATCGCGTGACGCTACCCTAAAGGGAAACGATTGCGAAGCAACGGCGCTTGGCTTCTATTCGACTGGACCGGCGGCGTGCGTCTCACGAAAACCACAGCTTCGGATGGTCATGCGCGATACGGGCGGCAAGGACGCTTACGCACAGAGGGACCTGGCGCGCAGCCTGGCGCGCCAGGCGATGGGGCCTGTCCCGCCCGCCCAGGGCTACCGACCACCTGCGTCCGCTGCACGTGCGCCGGGCAGGCGCTGGGCGATCGCGCTGGCTGGCAGCGTGGTCCTGGCCGTCACGCTGGGCC
>CAXUHU010000031.1:0-34992 GCA_964250925.1 uncultured Acetobacteraceae bacterium | reverse complement strand
AGATCTCGCCGCAACAGCGCCATTTGGTAAACTGGAACCCGTCCACATCGCGTGCGAACGATAACAACGCTTCTTCACGTGGAACATAATGTCTGCCATGTTCTGCAAACCTGCAGGCACCGCCCTGGCCATCGCCGCGCCGGCCGCGGAGAACCCCGACGCCGATTTGCTGGTCGCCTGCGCCCGCTTCGAGTCGCTTAAGGTTGCCTACCGCGCGAATTGCGAGGGCGACTCGAACACCGATCTTCACTGCCCTGCTGGGTATGACGAAGCCTTGCAGGCGGTGGAGGACAGGCCCGCGCACACTTTGCCGGTATGAATGCGAAGGCAAAGGCCATCATCGTCTTTCACCAGCCAGACTATCTCGGAAGCGATGATCTGATTTGGAGCTTGGTGGAACCGGCGATCCCAGCCTGCTCGCCAATGTGGCAACCGTAGCTCCCTGAGCCGCTTCTGCGGCGGCGGTGCGCAGCGATCCATTGCCACACCCTTCAGCCTCGGCAATGACCCACAAGCAGCCTGCAAGGCGACGTATTTCATCCTCCATCTGCTGCGCCGTCATCGTCATTACCAGCCCGCCCGCGCCAGCACGAATCGGCTGACTCTCCATCGCGTTCCGCTAGCGCCTTCGCGCGATCTACCATTCCATAAGCGGCTTGACGCACGCCTTCTCGGTCATACCCACGGCTGTCGCCAAGAACGCGACCATCAAACGTGAGAACCCACATGCCGGGGCTAATCTCTTGCTTCCAATTGTCATCATCGTGGCCTCCGTCTCGGTAATTGCACTTATAACCGTCCCCGATCACCTTGTCGATAAGAGGGGACGGAAATAATGCGAGTTTTGACAGATTTTCCGGGGACGGTTACGGCGGTTCGGATGGGTCGCCCGCCGCTACACGTGAAAGAGACGAAGGTCCGGCTGACGGCGGATGCACGCGCTCGGATTGAGGCGCTGGTCGGACCGAACCGGATGGCGGAATTCATCCGGGAGGCTGTGGAGCGCGAGCTGACCAGGCGTGAGGCGGAGGCGCAGCGGCAACAGAAAGGGTAGGCGTGGCTGCCAGTGTGTCAGAATCGTGCCAACGATCACCCTACGTTCACAGCGCTTTGGGGCGTTTTGCGCAACTGACCGGTTTTTCCGGGTAGCTGAAAACGGCTGTTTCTCTAGGAGAAATCTGGCGGACCCGAAAGGATTCGAACCTTCGGCCTCTGCCTTCGGAGGGCAGCGCTCTATCCAGCTGAGCTACGGGTCCTTCAGCGCGACGATTAGCAAGTTGCGGTCAGAAAGGCCAGACCCGCCGCAGGCCAGTGCCGTCCAGCGCTTGGGCAGGCAGCACCGATGGAGCGTCTTCGGTCCAGGCGCGGTCGGCGCGCCAGGAGGCGGCGTTGATGTCCGCACCGGAGGGTAACCAGGCTTGCGGGTTGTCTAGCCAGGCGAGCACGTCGGCCTGCACCAGGGCACGGTCCATGTCGCGCAGCAGCAGGTGGTAGCCGGCCAGGTAGAAGCCGCGCCGCACGGCAGGTGGCAGCTTGGCCCAGGCGGCGGCCGTGGCCTGGGGCGGTATTACCTGGTCGCGTCGTCCGGACAGGATGAGCGTGCGTGGCGGCAGGCGGGCGGCTGCCTCCTGCGCGCTGTCCATCAGATCGACCAGGCCGCGCAGCATGGCCACCGTGGAGCCGCGCAGGGTGAGCGGGTCGTGCGCCAGCCGCAGCAGCGCCTCCATATTGTCGCTGGCCGCGATGTCGAGCTTCACCTCCTGGCCGGTCAGCTTCCAGCCGGGCGCGATGCGGGCGGCGGCCCATAGCGCGCTGCGCACGCCTACGGCCATCTGCGCGCGGCCCCAAACGGCCGGCGCCAGCAGCACGTAGGCTTGCGCGGTTTCCGGCGCGCGGGCTGCCACGCACATGGCGACCGCACCGCCCATGCTCTCCCCCATGATGACCAGAGGCAGGCCGGGATGCTCGCGTTTCAGGCGCCCAGCCAGCTCGACCGCGTCCTCGGTCATGGCGTCCTGCCCGGCCCAGGTTCCACGCCCGGCCGTGGCGCCGAAGCCGCGCTGGTCGGGCGCCACCACCAGGTACCCGGCCTGGGCGAAGCCGGGAGCAGGGTACTCCCAGGCGTCGCGGCTGTCGGTGAAGCCGTGCAGGGCCAGGATGACGCCGCGCGGGGAGCCACCGGGCCGCCACAGGCGGGCAGGCAGGACGTATCCGTCGCGCATTGTGAACGTTGCGTCCGGCGCAAGAGCCGCGGCGGCGGGCGGCAAGGTGGAACCGAGTGGGGTGGCGGCCGGCGTAGCCAGGCTATGGGCGAGCCCTGCCAAAAGCAGCGCCAGCGCCGCGGTTGAAACGGCCAGTCGGCGGCGTATCATCAGGGCCCCAATCAATTGGTCACTTCATTCGGTCAGGACACAGTATGGGCTTCGGCGCGCAGACCCCAACCCCGGCGTTCGGCACGATAGAGACCATTCTGGTCGATAGCCGTGTGGTGGCGTGCGACGGCGGCGACGGGCCGCTGGGCCATCCGCGCGTCTGGCTGCGGATCGAGCACGAGCAGACCTACTGCCCGTACTGCTCGCGGGTGTTCGTATTGAAACCCGGCGCTTCGGATCACCCCGAGCATTGAGCCAGTCGTCGGTCGTGGATCGCCAGCCGGCGGAGGAGACCTCGCCTGCGGCTGAGGTGCCAGCCTCGCAGCCGAACCTCGTGCTGATCGATGGGTCGGGGTACATTTTCCGCGCGTTTCACGCGCTGCCGCCGATGAACCGGGCGGATGGCACGCCGGTCAACGCCGTGTTCGGCTTCACCAACATGATGGCGCGGTTCCTGGCGGGTCATGTGGGCACCCACCTGGCCGTCGTGTTCGATGCGGGCAGCACTACCTTCCGCAACCGTATCTACGACCAGTACAAGGCGCAGCGGCCCGAGCCGCCTTCGGAACTTGTGCCGCAATTCAAGCTGGTGCGCGATGCGGTGGCAGCCTTCGGGGTGGCCTGTGTGGAGCTGGACGACTGGGAGGCGGACGACCTGATCGCCGCCTACGCGAAAGCCGGGGTGGAGGCGGGCTGCTCAGTCACCATCGTCAGCAGCGACAAGGACTTGATGCAGCTGGTGCGGCCGGGTGTCGCGATGCTGGACCCGATCAAGCAGAAGCCGATCGGGCCGGCCGAGGTGATGGAGAAGTTCGGCGTCGTGCCGGAAAAGGTCATCGACGTGCAGGCGCTGATGGGCGACAGCGTCGACAACGTGCCGGGCGTGCCGGGCATCGGGCCCAAGAACGCGGCCGAGCTGATCAACCAGTATGGCGACCTGGAAGCCGTGCTCGCGGCGGCGCCGTCCATGAAGCCCAGCAAGCGGCGCGACAATCTGATCGCCTATGCCGAGGCGGCGCGGGTGTCGCACAAACTGGTGCGGCTGTGCGACGAGGCGCCGATGCCGCTGCCGATCGAGGCGATGGTGACCGGTACGCTGGACCGCACCAAGCTTTCCGATTGGCTGCACGGCATGGGGTTTCGCAGCACCGCGTTGCGGCTGGGCCTGGCCGAGGGTCCGGCGGCCGTCGAACCGGAGGCCGAGCAGGCGCCGCGTGCGACGGTGGCCTATGGCCCCTACGAGACGGTGGCGAGCGAGGAGGCGCTGGCCGCCTGGATCGCGGCGGCGGTACGGGCCCGGCATGTGGCGCTGCACGTGCAGACCGACCTCGATCCGCGGCCGTGGCGCGCCTGCGTGCTGGGGGTGGCGCTCGCGTTGGCGCCGGGGCGGGCCTGCTACGTTCCGCTGCCGGTGAGCGAGCTGACCGAGCCGCGCCTGCCGCGCGAGACGGTGTGGGCCGCGCTGGCGCCGCTGCTGGCCGACGCGTCAGTGCTGAAGATTTCGGCTAACGCGAAATACGCGCGGCTGGTGCTGCAGGCGGCCGGCCTGCCCGCGCCCGAGCCGCAGGACGACCCGACCTTAATCAGCTTCGCGCTCGCCGCAGGCGCGCACGACCATGCGCTGGCCGACCTGGCGCCGCTGCACATCGGCCACACGCCGGCGTCGCTCGACCACGCCACCGGCACCGGGCGCAACCGGCTGGCCTTTGCCGCCGTGCCGGTCGGCCGCGCCGCCGATTACGCGGCCGAGCAGGCGGACGTAGCGCTGCGGCTATGGTCGGTGCTGCGGCCGCGTCTGCGCCAACACGCCGCACTGGGGCTGTACGAGCAGATGGAACGCCGGCTGGTGCCGGTATTGGCTGAAGCTGAGCGGGCCGGTATACGCGTCGACGAGGCGGAGCTGCGCCGGTTGTCCGTCGATTTCGGCGCCCGCATGGATTCCATCGAGGCGCAGGCGCATCGCCTGGCCGGCCACCCGTTTAGCCTGTCCAGCCCCAAGCAACTCGGCGAGGTGCTGTTCGACGAGCAGGGGCTGCCGGGCGGCAAGCGCACGCCGTCGGGCGCCTGGGGCACGGATGCGAGCGTGCTGCAGACGCTGGCCGATCTGGGCCACGAGTTGCCGGGCCGCGTGCTGGAACACCGGCAACTGTCGAAACTGAAATCGACCTATGCCGATGCGTTGGTGGAGGAAATCAACCCGGCGACCGGCCGCGTTCACACCAGCTACGCCATGGCGGCGACCAGCACGGGGCGGCTGTCCAGCAACGACCCTAACCTGCAGAACATCCCAATCCGCACGGAGGAGGGCGGGCGCATTCGCCGTGCCTTTGTCTCCGAGCCGGGGCACATGCTGGTCAGCGCCGATTACAGCCAGATCGAGCTGCGTCTGCTGGCCCACGTGGCCGACATTCCGGCGTTGAAGGAGGCGTTCTCCACCGGCCAGGACATCCATGCGCGCACCGCCAGCGAGGTGTTCGGCGTGCCGCTCGACAGCATGGACAAGCAGACCCGCAGCCGGGCCAAGGCGATCAATTTCGGCATCATCTATGGCATCAGCGCCTTCGGCCTGGCACGGCAATTGGGGATCGAGGCGGGCGAGGCCGGCAGCTACATCGCCGCCTACTTCGCCCGCTACCCGGGCATCCGCGCCTATATGGAGCGCACCAAGGAGGAGGCCCGCATCCACGGCTACGTCACCACCCCGTTCGGCCGCCGCTGCACCATACAGGGCATCGCCGACCGCAACATGCAGCGCCGGGCCGGGGCCGAGCGCCAGGCGATCAACGCGCCGCTGCAAGGCGGTGCGGCCGACGTGATCAAGCGCGCCATGGTACGCCTGCCTGGCGCGCTGAGGGCCGCGGGGCTGCGCTCGCGCTTGCTGCTCTCGGTGCATGACGAGCTGCTGTTCGAGGCGCCGGACGACGAGGCGGAGACGCTGGCCGGCGTGGCCAAACAGGTAATGGAGGGGGTGGCGGCGCTGAGCGTACCGCTGACGGTGGAGACGGGGATCGGGCGGAGCTGGGCGGACGCACATTGAGGTAGAGCGGTGTTCACCCCGGCCGGCGAAGGTATCCCGGCCTCAATCTGCCTAAAGCGCCCCAAGGACCGTCCAGCTTGATATCGTGCTGCACTGCAGCAATATGTCGAGAGGCAAAATCAGGAGAGATTTTTGAAGGACGGCCTAATCCGCACCGGCCGCCTTACGGCCAAGCTCGCGCAATCGACCCAGGCGATCCAGACCGCGCTTCAGCGCGCCCTGCCGTCCGTTGCCGAGGCGCTGCCGCAGCTTCAGCGCAGCCTGCCCACCATGCGGATGCCCGGCCTGCGCCCGTCGGTTGTGCCCGCCCACCCCTTGCCTTCAGGCGCGGCGTTCCTGTCGGGCAGCTATACCGGCGGCGCGGGCACCCGGCCCTACCGGCTTTACGTGCCCAGCCATCGAGCTATGCGGATGCCGCTGCTGGTGATGCTGCATGGCTGCACGCAGACGCCGGAGGATTTTGCGGCCGGCACGCGGATGAACACGCTGGCCGAGGCGGCCGGCCTGGTGGTGCTGTATCCGGCCCAGGTGGCCAGCGCCAACCAGCAGCGCTGCTGGAACTGGTTCAACCCCGCCGACCAGCAGCGCGAGGCCGGCGAGCCGTCGCTGATCGCCGGCATGACCCGGCAGGTGCTGGCCGAGCACGCCGGCGACCCCGCGCGTGTGTACGTGGCCGGGCTGTCGGCGGGCGGGGCGCAGGCCGCGATCATGGCACGCACCTACCCCGATCTGTTTGCCGCGGTTGGCGTCCATTCCGGGCTGGCCTGCGGGGCGGCCAGCGACATGGTTTCCGCCTTTGCCGCCATGCGGCAGGGCAAGCCGGGACTGGGGCGCCATGCCGTACCGTGCATCATCTTTCACGGCGACGCCGACCACACGGTGAACCCGCGCAACGCCGCCGCCGTGGCCAGCCAGGCCGGTGCTGCCGGCGTCGTGGACACCGAGCAGGGTCAGGTGCCCGGCGGCCTAGCCTATACGCGCACCCGGCAGCGCGCGCCGGACGGACGCATCGCCGTAGAGCAATGGATGGTGCACGGTGCCGGCCATGCCTGGTCGGGCGGCAGTGCCGAAGGCAGCTACACCGAGCCGCGCGGCCCTGACGCTTCGCGCGAAATGCTACGCTTCTTCCGCGAGACCTTCGAAGTCAGGCGCAGTTAGGACGGCGAAACGATCCGGCCGCCCGGCATCGGCTGCTTCACGCCGGTCGTTCCCGGAAAACTCAGCGGCAACGCCCGCGCTACGCGGGCGGCGAGGAAGCCGAAACACTGCGCCTCCAACGCGTCGCCGTCCCAGCCCACGGCTTCCACGGGCGATACAGGCATCGGCATTGCGTCCGCAAGCGCCCGCATGATGGCCGGGTTGTGCCGGCCGCCGCCGGTGACCAGCACGCGCAGGGGACGGCCCGGCAGCCGCGTTGCGGCGATAGCGCGCGCTGCGAACGCTGCCAGCGTGGCCGCGCCGTCTTCCGTGGACAGGGCGTCGACCGCATCCAGCGCCGCGATAAAATGCTGCCGATCGAGCGATTTGGGCGCGGGGCGGGCGAAAAACGGATCGGCCAGCCAGTGTGCCAGGATGGCCTCGTTCGCCATGCCCGCCATCGCAAGCGCGCCATCCTTGTCCATGGCGGCACCGGTGCGCAGCTGCATAAAATCGTCAAGCAGCGCGTTGCCAGGCCCTGCATCGCCGGCCAACAGGGTGCCGTCCGCACCGATATAGGTGACGTTGGCGACCCCGCCGATGTTGACCACCAGCAACGGCCGCTCCAGGCCGGCCGCCAGTGCCGCGTGGAACACCGGCACGAACGGTGCGCCCTGGCCGCCGCTGGCCACGTCCGCCAGGCGGAAATCGCACGCGACCGGGATGCCTGTCAGCCGGGCCAGCTTGGAAGCGTCGCCGATCTGCCAGGTACGCCGGCGGTGCGGGGCGTGCAGGATCGTCTGGCCGTGGAAGCCGATCAGCTCGGCCGATTGGTCCAGCGAGGCAACCGCCTCGGCATGCACGCGTGTCAGCCTGTCTTCAGCTTCGGCGACGGCGTCGGCCGGTGCCGCCTCGCCCAGGTCGATCAGCCGACGTAGCAGGCTGCGCAACCCGGCTTCATAGGGAATGGTCAGCGCGCGGCCGAAATCGTGCACCGCGGTGCCATCGGTTTCGATCAGGGCCGCATCCACCCCGTCCAGCGAGGTGCCGCTCATAAGGCCGATCGTCCACATCTCTTCCGCCCGCCAACCCCCCTTGCTAAGCGCATTGTTATGGCAAGCAACGAATTTTTCCAAGAAGCCGCGGCGCGCGGCTTCATCCACCAGTGCACCGACCTGGACGGCCTGGCCGATGCCCTGAACGCCGGCCGCGTCTCCGCCTATGTCGGCTACGACTGCACGGCCGACAGCCTGCACGTGGGCAACCTGGTCTCGATCATGCTGATGCGCCTGCTGCAACGCCACGGTCACCGGCCGGTGACGCTGATGGGGGGCGGCACCAGCAAGATCGGCGATCCGTCGGGCAAGGACGAAAGCCGCCAGATGCTGACCGATGCCGCAATTGCCGCCAACATGGCCGGCATCGCGCGCAATTTCGCGCCTTTCCTGCGCTTCGGCGACGACGGGAACGGCGCGCTGATGGTCAACAATGCGGATTGGCTGGACGGGCTTGGTTACGTCCCGCTGCTTCGCCAAGTGGGGCCGCACTTCACCATCAACCGCATGTTGACCATGGACAGCGTGCGGTTGCGGCTGGACCGCGAGCAGCCGCTGACCTTCCTCGAATTCAACTACATGATCCTGCAAAGTTACGATTTTCGCGAGCTGCATCGCCGCCATGGCGTGGCGTTGCAGATGGGCGGGTCGGACCAGTGGGGCAACATCGTCAGCGGCGTAGACCTGGTGCGCCGCATGGACGGCGCGCAGGTGTTCGGACTGACGGTGCCGTTGCTGACCACCGCCTCGGGCGCCAAGATGGGCAAGACGGCGGCCGGCGCCGTGTGGCTCAGCGCGGAGCGTCTGGCGCCCTACGATTACTGGCAGTTCTGGCGCAATACCGAGGACGCCGATGTCGGCCGTTTCCTGCGCCTGTTTACCGACCTGCCGCTGGACGAGATCGACCGGCTTGACGCGTTGGGCGGGACCGAGGTGAACGAGACCAAGAAGATATTGGCCACCGAGGCGACCACACTGCTGCATGGGCCGCATGCCGCGCACGAGGCGGCCGAGACCGCGCGCCAAGTGTTCGAACAAGGTGGGGCTGGGGGGTTGGCCAGCTACACGATCGCCCGCGCCGAGCTACAGGCCGGCGTTCCGGCCTACAGGCTGCTTGCCGAGTGCGGCTTGGTCGCCAGCAACGGCGAAGGCCGCCGTCTTATCGCCGGCGGCGGCGCGCGCCTGAACGATCGGGCGATCGCCGACGGACAGATCGTGACCGAGACCGATTTGATCGGTGGGATGGCAAAGCTTTCGGCTGGTAAGAAGAAGCATCGCCTGATCCAGGTGTCCTGAACGATCATGGCTGCGGCGTCTCGAGCTGCAGCTCTCTGCCCCGAATTGCCGTTTTGGTATCGCCCGGTTTGGGCAGGATCGCCGCGACCTGGGCGTAGAACAGCGTGTCCTCGGCGGTGAGCCGGGCGAGGTGAGCCGCCGCTTCGTGGTCCAAATCCTCCTTTGCCAGGATCGGCTGGGACGTGTTGCTGGGCGGCTCGGGCTCCACGTCCCAGCTGTATTTCACCCAGTCGTGGTAGCTGCTGAGGTCGGCAATCTCGACGTCGGACAGCCAACACGACTCCCGTGCGGAGACGGCTGTACCATCACCGAGCGCGCGGCAGATCGGGTTGTTTGTGGTGAGCAGCGCCAACACCGCGCGGCCGACCGCCTTCCAGCCCGGCAAGTCCTCGGCTACAGGCAGCGGCGCTAGGCGCTCGCGCCAGGAGTCGCCCGCCGTCTCGCCGGCAGGCGATGCTTGCAGGCCGGACAGGATCGCGTTGACCTGACTGAGGACCAGGCCCGTCGGTTCGCGCACGATGGTGAAAAGTCGGTCGCCGGGCCGTTTGGGAGGCGGGTTGATCGACCACGGGAGCGTGCTGTCATCCTGGGGTGGCGGCGTGGTCTGGATATAGGGCGAGATCACGGGCAGGCGCATGGTGATGCTGCGGGTTTGATTGAAACGCGCGAGATAGGTGCCCAGCCGGGGGATGAACGTCGATTGGTCGCCGCGCTTCCACCGGTCGATACCCTCGGGCACGATGGCGTGCATGGTGTTGGCCAGCGTCATAAAGTGATCCCCAGCACAACGCGGTATCTGCACGTAGAGCATGCGCGGGCGTTCGGGGTAGGCGTCGCAGATGCGGCGGATCAGGCTGCTGCGGAACTCCCGACCCAGCACCAGCGAGCGGAGGTGATGGCGCGCGTTGTAAGGTGTCGGCTGTTCGGCCAACTCCTGGGCGGTGGGCCAGCGGTTCAGCGCGATGAAGGTGATGTGGCGCGGGTCGGTGTGGCGCAGGTCGCAGGCCTCAAACAGGCTTGGGATGGTTGCCTGGTCGCCCAACGTCACGAACAGCTCGAACAGGTCGCGCGGCCGCGCGGGAAGCGGGCGCCTGGTCGGCAGGATGCGCTTTTCGTCGGGGCGCTTGATGCCGGCGCCGATCAGCGACTCTATCATCGAGGGCATGGCGGTCTCCTGCGGGGATTTGACACGTTCGGAGTCGGGGGCGATACGCGGCGGCCTTTGTTTTAGCGAGCAGTCTTAGGCGATCGGGTGAGTCCGCCTGATCGCACGCTGCTCTAGATGCGGACGCTGCATGCTTACGACTGCTTTTATCTTTCCCGGCCAGGGCAGCCAATCCGTCGGCATGGGGCGCGACCTGGCTGCCGCGTTCGCGGCCGCGCGCGAGGTGTTCGGCGAGGTGGACGAGACGCTGAAGCAGCGCCTGTCCAAGCTGATGTTCGAGGGGCCTGCCGAAGAGCTGACGCTGACCCAGAACGCGCAGCCGGCGCTGATGGCATTGTCGATGGCGATCGTGCGCGTGCTGGAGCAGGAGGGTGGCGTGAGCGTACGCGAGCGTGCTGCGCTAGTGGCCGGGCACTCGCTCGGCGAGTACACCGCGCTAGCCGCGGCCGGCGCGATCGGCGTGGCCGAGGTGGCGCGGCTGCTCCGGTTACGGGGCGAGGCGATGCAGGCGGCCGTGCCGCCCGGCATGGGGGCGATGGCAGCGCTGCTGGGCGTGGAATTGCCGCAGGCGGCCGAGATCTGTGCCGAGGCAGCCGTGCTGCGCCGCGACGGCGAGCCGGACTTGCTTGAAGTGGTGCAGCCGGCCAACGACAATGGCGGCGGTCAGGTGGTGATTTCCGGCCATCGCCAGGCGGTGGAGCGCGCCATTGAGGTGGCGAAGGCCCGTGGCGTGAAACGGGCGATGTTGCTGCCCGTCTCGGCGCCGTTTCACTGTGCATTGATGCAGCCGGCGGGCGACGTGATGGAGCGCGCGCTGGCCGAAACCCTGATAAGCGCGCCGCTGGTGCCGGTGGTGGCCAACGTTACGGCGGCCAAGATGGGTGAGCCGGATGCCATACGGCGGCGGCTTGTGGAACAGGTGACCGGCACGGTGCGGTGGCGGGAGAGCCTGATTGCCTGCGCGACCATGGGCGTGGAGCGCTTCGTGGAGCTGGGCGCCGGGCGGGTGCTGACGGGCCTTGTCAAGCGTGTGTTGCCCGATGCGCAGGCCCTCTCGGCCGCGACACCGGGCGAGATCGAGACGTTGATGAAGGCGCTCTGATGTTCAGGCTGGACGGCAAGGTGGCACTGGTCACCGGTGCTTCGGGCGGCATCGGCGCCGCAATCGCACGGGCGCTGCACGGCCAGGGTGCAGCCGTCGTGCTGTCCGGCACACGGCGCGACGCGCTGGACAGCCTGGCTGCCGAATTGGGCGAGCGGGCGCATGTGTGCCCGGCCGACCTGCGTGAGAACGGGGCTGCGGACGCGCTGGTGAGTGCGGCCGAGGCGGTTGCCGGCCCGCTGGGTGTGCTGGTGAACAACGCCGGCTTTACCCGCGACATGCTCGTTTTGCGGATGAAGGACGAGGACTGGCAGTGCGTGCTGGACGTGGATTTGGGCGCCCCGTTCCGGCTGTCGCGCGCCGTGCTGCGCGGGATGGTGCGGCGCCGGGCTGGCAGGATCATCCAGATCTCGAGCGTGGTGGGCGCCACGGGCAACCCCGGACAGGCGAACTACGCGGCGGCGAAGGCGGGGCTAGCCGGCATGAGCAAGGCGTTGGCCCAGGAGGTGGGGAGCCGCGGTGTGACCGTGAACCTGGTGGCGCCAGGCTTCGTGCAGACTGCGATGACCGATGTGCTGGCCGAGGCACAACGCGACCGGCTGGTAGCAGCCACGCCGCTAGGCCGCATGGGCCGGCCGGACGACATCGCGGCTGCCGTGGTGTATCTGGCGTCCGACGAAGCGGGATGGGTGACAGGGGCGACGCTGCACGTCAACGGCGGAATGGCAATGATTTGACGAGGCCACGCTTGCGGCGGACGGATCGCTGCACGCGGCCGAGCCTGTGCCCGAGAGCCTGGGCGCGGCTTTGCGAGGGGCAAAAAGACGTGCTAAGCGGCCCGGGGCTTCTCCTGCGCAGGCTTTAGATGCGTGGCGAAATTGCGGCTTCTTAAAACTTCCGAGTGCAATGGTTAGGTAAGGGTGAGACACCGATGAGCGAAATCGCCGACAAGGTTAAGAAAATCGTAGTCGAGCACCTCGGTGTCGAGGAAAGCAAGGTAACGCCGGAAGCATCCTTTATCGATGATTTGGGTGCGGACAGCCTTGATACAGTCGAACTGGTCATGGCGTTCGAGGAGGCTTTCGGCGTGGAAATTCCCGAGGACGCGGCAGAGAAGATCAGCACTGTAAAGGATGCGATCGACTACATCGAAAAGCAGAAGGCAGCCTAACTCAGGGTTGTCAGAATGAACGGTGCTGACCGGCGTGTCGTGGTCACCGGCATGGGCATCGCCTCCCCACTCGGGGTTGGCGTCGAGCACGCCTGGAAACGGTTGATCGGCGGCGAGTCCGGCATCGGCGCTATTCAGTCCTTCGATGTGAGCGAACTGGCCGCCAAGATTGCGGGCCAGGTACCGGCCGGTGCGCGTGAAGACGGCGGGCTGACACTGAGCGAGTGGATACCGGTCAAGGATCAGAAGAAGATGGATCGGTTCATCCATCTGGCGCTGGTGGCAGCGACCGAAGCGGTGGAGGACTCGGGCTGGCTGCCACAGGACGACTCCGGCCAGGAAGCGACCGGCGTGATGATCGGATCCGGGATCGGCGGCTTGCAGACGATCTTCGAGGGAAGCCGCTTGGTTATCGAGGGAAAGGTGAAGCGGCTGTCGCCCTTCTTCATTCCGGCTGCGCTGATCAACTTGGCTTCCGGTCATCTCTCGATCAAGTACGGTTTCAAGGGGCCGAACCACTCGGCGGTCACCGCGTGTGCTACCGGCGTGCATGCGCTGGGCGACGCGATGCGGCTGATCAGGCTGGGCGATGCCGACGTGATGGTGGCGGGCGGCGCCGAAGCTGCCGTATGCGAGTTGGGGATCGGCGGCTTTGCGGCCAGCCGGGCGCTCTCGACGGCGTTCAATGACACGCCGGCCCGCGCCTCGCGCCCCTGGGACAGGGACAGGGATGGTTTCGTGATGGGCGAGGGCGCCGGGGTGGTCGTGCTGGAGGAGTTCGAGCATGCCAGAGAGCGCGGGGCCAAGATCTACGGTGAGGTCGTGGGGTACGGGCTGTCGGGCGATGCCCATCACATCACGGCGCCTGCCGACGGGCATGCAGGTGCGCTTCGGGCAATGCGCGCGGCCTTCCGCAACAGCAGCGTCAGCCCCGATGACGTAAATTATGTCAACGCGCATGGAACTTCGACTCCGCTCGGCGACGATTTGGAATTGGAGGCAGTGGAGCGGCTGTTCGGCGACGGGGCGGGCCACGTGGCGATGTCGTCAACGAAATCGGCAACTGGACATCTGTTGGGTGCAGCCGGTGCCGTCGAGTCGATCTTTTCGTTGCTCGCGATACGCGATGGGGTGGCGCCGCCGACCTTGAACCTTGAGGAGCCAAGCCGGGAGAGTGTTATCGACCGGGTAGCCCTCTCCGCACAGAACCGGCCGATCGACTGCGTGCTGTCCAACAGCTTCGGGTTCGGTGGGACCAATGCAAGCATCATATTCAGGCGGGTCTAGAGCATGAGGGCTTCAGGTAGCCGAAGCTATCGTCGTCGCGGCTGACGTCAACCGGATGCGACCATGCTTTAGGCTGCTACGGCTATAGGCATGCGTACGTGGCTCACGTTCGTGTCGGCTTTGGCCGGCGTCGGCGCACTGGCGGGCTACGCTGCGGTCGATGCCTACGAGACACCGGGCAAGTTGAGCCATCCGGAGGCTGTAGCGGTTCCGCGCGGCAGCACTGTCGCGGTTGCCCGTGCGCTGCAAGCCGCGGGCGTGCTGGATGACACGCTGCCGTTTCGCATTTCCGTTGCTCTGACCGCTTGGCAAGGCCCTCTGCGCTTCGGCGAGTTCTCTCTGCCGGCGCATGCAAGCATAAGGACCGTGTTGACAATCTTGCGCGAAGCGAGGCCGGTCCAGCATCTGCTGACCATACCCGAGGGCCTGACCGCGTCGCACATAGCGATGCTGTTGGCGCAGGCACAAGGGATGACTGGCGAAATCGACCTGCCGTCCGAAGGCGAAATCTTGCCTGAGAGCTATGCCTACCAGCTTGGCGCCACGCGGGCGGCTATGCTGTCGCGGCTGCGGCAAGCGATGGGTCGCACGCTGGCCGATGCCTGGGCGGCGCGTGACGTAGGCCTGCCGCTCCGCTCGGCGCGCGAAGTGCTGATCTTGGCGAGCTTGGTTGAACGGGAGACGCATCTGCCGACGGAGCGCCCGTTGGTAGCCAGGGTTTTCCTAAACAGGCTGCAACGCGGGATGCGGCTACAATCCGATCCGACCGTAGTTTACGTCGAGAGCGGCGGCGATGGTGAACTGCCGCACGGCTTGACCCGCGACACGCTGGACCGGGTAACGCCTTACAATACCTACGTCTTGGCTGGGCTGCCGGCGGGACCGATCTGCGCGCCCGGGATAGCCTCGATCAATGCTGTGGTTCATCCCACGCGCAGCCTGGCGTTGTATTTCGTAGCTGATGGAACGGGGGGGCATGCTTTTGCCGAGAGCTTGAACGAGCATTTGCTCAACGTTCAAAGATACCGAAACCTAATTCACTGAAGCCAGGGCGATCGGGCGAGATAGCGTAAGGTAGTCTGCCTGAGTGACAAATAAGGGCCGGTCCGTACGACCGGCCCTTTGATTGTCTTAGTTCTAGATAATGTGGCCGTTTAGACTTGTGGTGTCGACGAAGGTCACGGTCGTGTTGTCCGAGAGGGTGATAGTCAAGTTGTTGCCCGTCACTGTCCCGCTGTTGATCGCGTTATTAACGTCGGTCTGGGACTGACCGTTGAAGCTGACCGAGTCGGCCGCGCTGAAATCATAGATGGTAATGTGATCGGCGCCGTTGGAGCCGGATACGGTGTTCAAGCCGAACACGTCGGCCCCGGTGCCAGCCACGAATACCTCGTTGCCGGTGCCGGTGGAGAAGTAGTCGGAGCCGGAACCACCGACGATCGTGGTGTTGGTCGACGCCGCGTTCGTTGTGTCGTTGGAGCCGAAGAAGTTGAAGCTACCCGCGTTGGCACCGTTCAGCGTCTCGTTACCGAGACCCGCAACAGCCGTCAGGCTGCCGCTGCCCGACGTGCTTGCGAAGGTGATGTCGTCGTTGTTAGCGCCCCAAAGATAGGTGTTGCCCGAACCGTTAACGACCGTATCGGTAATCGTGGTGGACGTGGTCTGAGCTTGGGCCACGAATGTGAGGCTGCCAGCACCGCCGAAAATGCTGTTGCCGCCCACACTGTCGAAGACCGAAACCGAAGCCGCGCCGAGCACAAGGGTGTCGCCACCCGCCGGGCCGCCCGGGCTATCGGGGGCGCCAATGACGATCGTGTCGTTGGCCGTGTCCGGACCGTCGGCAAAAATCGTCTGTCCCGGCGCCGCTGCAACGACGGTGTCCGCGAGACCGTAGGCATTCACCGTGGCCATGCCATCGCCTAGGAAAGCGATATCACCCGTCGAACCCGCAATCGAGTCGTTGAGGTTGATGAGAGTGTTGCCGGAACCGCTGAACACCGTGGTGGCACCCGTGCCGGTGGTGATCGTGTCGTAGCCGGAGCCGCCGGTAACGGTATCGCCAGAGGCAGTGTTGCCGACGAACAGGTTAGTGCCAGAGATGAAGTCGATGTTGTCCTGGCCGCCACCACCGGAACCCGCAAGGTTGCTCTCGATGAAAGTGACAGCCCCGCCGGCTACGACGGTGTCATGCCCAAACGTGGCGCCGTTGATGGTCGTGTCCGAGCCGACCAGGGCAAGCGTGTATTCACCGCTTTGATTCAGGCCGTATGGCATCGACGACGTCGTATTGGAGAATATCTCGTTCAGCGTCGTCGTGCCGGCAGTCGGCGCGCTCTGGGCGGTGCCGTCCGACAGCACATTGATTTTCAAGCTGTTGGAACCCGAAGCGGCCTTTAGAGCAGTCTGGAAGTCCATGGCGTAGTTCGTGGTGCTGACCCCGCTCACCGTGAATATCAACGGCGGAACGCCATGGGCTCCCGGTACAGAAATCTGCGTCGCCATCTACCTACCCCGCCTTAAAGTCAGTGCCAAAACATGCTGCGCCGCACTAATTTTGCCCGGCTAGGGTCTCCATACCAAACACCCTGACAGCAAACAATAACGAAATGATGAAAATCGGCAGTTTTTTGGGGTATCCCGGCGTCCTAGATAGATTTGCGTTAACAACTCCCGTAGTAGTTGCAATGTTGCACTATCCCTACTCAGGCGGTATGCTACAATGATGCGGCTGCGTTACGAACGGGACGAACGAATGTCAGGCAAGGCAGGCCAGCGCGCGCTGCCGCATACGTGGCTCGATACCGGCAAGCAGGCGCTGCGGTGATCCAGGCCGGTAAGCGGCGTGGCCTGTGCCTCGTCATTGCTGCGCCGTCCGGCGCCGGCAAGAGCACGATCCTCAAATCCGTCCTAGCGGCGGAGCCGGCTCTGCGTGCTTCCGTCAGCGTCACAACGCGGGCGCCGCGCCCTGGCGAGCGAGAGGGCGTCGATTACACTTATCGATCAGCCGATGAGTTCGAGCGCATGGTCCAGCATGCAGAAATGCTGGAGCATGCTCAGGTGTTTGGCCGCCGCTACGGAACACCACGCGCGCCGGTCGAGGCGCAACTCGCCGCGGGTATCGACGTCGCTCTCGACATTGACTGGCAGGGCTGGCGACAACTGCGTTCGGCGCTGCCCGAGGACACAGTGGGTGTGTTCATCCTGCCACCCTCCATCGGGGCGCTGGCATCCCGGTTGCGCCAGCGGGCGAGTGACGAGGAGGCCGAGGTTGCCAGGCGGATGCAAGCCGCCAAGGCGGAGATTTCGCACTGGGCGGAGTTTGATTACGTGCTGGTGAACGACGACTTGGGAAGGTGCGTGGCCGGTGTCAGGACGATCCTGCACGCTGCGCGCTGCACGGCCGCCCGTAGCCTCGGGGCGGCGCGTCAAGTACAGTCAATGATGTCGGACGAGCAATAGTAGAATTAGTCCCACTCTTCACCTCATTGTATTGGCAAACAGCCGTATGCGACCTGGGTCAGCCTGGACCGCATACTGCCAGCTACCCGTGATGGGCGAGCTTGTGGGCTGTGCGTAGTAGAAATGCCCGGTCCTCGGGATCACAGGCCCGATAGAGCCGAATCATGGCCAGTTCGTCTCCAGTGGCCCCCGACATGGGGTCGCTGCCGTGCAACAGATGCTCGACCGAAGCGTCCAGGGCAGCCGCTATCCGGCTGATGTTGCCGCGCAACTGGCCGGCCCTGTCCGTCTCCCATTGTGCCACCGCACTGCGGCTAACGTCGCAGGCGGCTGCCAACTCATCCTGAGTGAGGCCGCGAGCGCGCCGCAATGTGCGAATGCGCCCGCCGACGCTCGATTCGTGCTGCATGAGAAAGCGTAGCGCAAGAGAAGCTAACAAATCCAGTCATTCATAATGACGAGCCTGTTGACACAGGAACGTGAGGAGAGCTAACATTTCGTTAGGAAAAGGAGGCAGCGATGCGGGCGCATGTGAAGTGGACGGCGGAATTAGACGAACGTCTGTGCGCTCTGCGCAGCGCAGGCGTGACCTGGGATGGTATCGCCAGCGCAATGTCGCTGGGCCGCAACACCGTTTTGGAGCGCGGACGCAAGATCGGCGCACGGCGAATGCCAGCCTGCCCACCGCCGCCCGAGGAAGCACGCGACAGGCCATCCAGGCAGCCCGGCCATCCGGCTACTTGGGCGCTGATCACGGCTGGCACCGTGCTGGAAGGCGAGGCCTATCCTTATCCGGTTTTCCTTTAAGGAACAAAACATGAACAATGACGCTGGTCTGCCAATGCAGGCGATTGCGCATGCGTGCCCCACCGGGCCGGCCTGCGGCGATGGCGCCATCAACACCAGCCAAGGAGATATCGATTCCGCTTTCGTCATCCATCGGCTTGAGGAAGCAGGAGCCACGCTTCTGGCCCTGCCAGGGACTGGGTATTCCACGCGCTTGAAGGCAAGCCACCTGGCCATTGTGCAGGATGCTTCTGATGCTTACGGCGCCGAAAAGGGCCGTATCAAGCCGCCGATCCCCTCGGCTGCGCGGATCACCCGCATGGACGAAGCACTTGGCTGGATTGCTTTGATCCCCCAGGACCGCTACGTATTGAGACGGATTCTGGGCGCGCGCAGCCTGGTCAGTCCGGTGACGGAGCGGCACCTGTTCTCCTGGCGGCGGCTTGGCACCGTGATGGGCGCCGACCACAAAGCCGTGCAGCGCTGGCATGCGCAGGGGATCGAGATGCTGGTGGCGGCTCTGGCCAGGCGATGCCGAGCCGCCTGACGCCGCACGTGCAGGCCAAGCGCCGGCGTTTACCCGACGAACACAGTTTTACGTCAGGCTCCGGGCATCCAAGCGCGAGATGGCGACGTGAAGCCCCCTGTAGAACCCGTCATCGTGCCCGTGTGCACTGCGGCACTTGCTGCCGCGGCGTTGCTGCCCTGGTGTCTTGTCTGGATGTCGAACCGGTTCCTGTTTGACATACCCGACTGGTCGCTATGGGTGGTGTTTGCTGGACCTCCCAGCGCAGCGGCGATGTGGTTGGCGCTTGGGTGGTTGGCCCGGCGCAGGGGCAGGGTGGGCCGAGGATGGCTGCTTGACCGCCAGCAACCCGACTCTGGTCAGGCTCCCTCGACGTCCGGGACGAGGTTGGAGAACGGCCGGCGCCGCGCTACTGTCTAAGGTCTAACCGCCTGGGGCAGGAGTCACACCTGGCAATGACGACGGATTTGGAGCCGATGGCGCTAGGTGACGTTGCCGCCAGGGCTCGTCGGGCGCAAGAGGCTGGCAACTTCGAGGCTGCGCTCGCCGCCTGGGAAGAGGTGCGGTCGGCGTCCCCCGACTCGCCATTCGGCTACACGGGGTGTGCGGCCGCCTTGTTGCGCCTGCGCCGGCCGGTCGAGGCGGACGCGGTGCTGTCCGCAGGGGCGGCGAGGTTTCCCGATGATGAAACTATCGCCGTCGAGCATGCTTGGCTCGCCCATCACGCGTCCGACTGGCCGGAGGCCGACCGGCGCTGGAGTGCGGTACGCACGCGGTTTCCAAACGCTTTTGGTGGCTACTTCGGCGGTGGCGCCACCTTGCGTGCACTGCGCCGATTCGACGAAGCCGACTTGATTTATCAGACGGCACTCGAGCGCTGGCCTGGCGCTGCGAACCTGATGGCCGACCATGCAGCCGTCGCCCAGGCGCGCGGGCAGGAGGACGAGGCCCAGCGCCGGTGGGCGGCATTGCGGACCAAACACCCTGGCGACCCGAGCAGCTACTTGAGGGAGGCACAGGATCTACGGTTCTCTGGGCAACTCGAACAAGCTCAGGCCGTGCTGGACAACGCCCTGCCGCGGTTCGCCGATGACGCAACGGTGCAGACACTCTCCGCACAGATCGCGCAGCAGCGCGGCCTGTCGGCCCTGGCGCTCAGGCGTTGGGACGCGGTCATCTCGTCCGATCCCGGCCAGGTCGAGGGCTATCTGGGCGCCGCGCAGTGCCTCAACGATCTGAGCCGTTTTGCCGACGCGCAGGCGGTGCTGCAACCGGCCCTGCGCCGCTTTTCCACTTCGGCCGAGATGGCCGTGATGAGCGCCTGGACGGCGCATTACCTGGCCGATTTCACGGCTGCCGTGGCATCGTGGGAGGGCGTGCGCGGCCGTTTCCCGGACTTGGCGGTGGGCTACACGGGTGCCGCCACGTCGTTGCTCCCGCTCGGCAGAGTGGCCGAGGCGGCCGCTCTGGTGCAACAAGCCGTCCACCTGTTCCCAAACGATATACACGTGGCGATGGATTTTGCGCGCCTGCCGGAACACGCACAGGATTGGGACGAGGCGGCGCGGCGCTGGGCGGCGGTCTTCGAGCGTTTTGCCGAGGTGGACGCCGTAAGGTCGGGCTATGCGGAGATGCTCTCCAAGGCGGGACGCTGGAGCGAGGCCGAGGTTCTGCTCGAAGCCGCCGTCGCGCGGCCCGGCGCCGAGTTCGGCGCGCTCAAATCCCACGCCGACGCCGCGGTGCAACGGCGCGACTGGCCGGCGGCCCTGGCCCGCTGGCGGTTGGTGACCGAGCGCTTTCCGGATCGAACGGCGAGCTGGCATGGTCTGGCCGATGCACAAGGCGCGGCCGGCAGGCTGGATGATGCCAGTGCCACCCTTGCCGACGCCGTCGCACGCTTTCCCGATTGCGTCGAACTCGAGCGGCAACACGCCCAGACGGCCACGTTGCGCCGCGACTGGACGACGGCGCTGCGGCTATGGGACGATCTGAAGCGCAGATACCCGCGCAACCACGATGTGCTGAGCGGCATCAAGCAGGCGCTGTGGCAGGCACAGCAGGATTTGGGTGTGGCTGTCGGCGACGGAAGCGCCGCGCCGTTCGTGATACCGGACAGCTTGCTGACGCTCGACGATGGCACAAGCGACAGCGCGGCCGTGCGCGAGCTTCTGCTGCGGTTTGAAAGCATCGGCGACACATGCGAGTTCGGCATCGTGCAGCGTTGCTTCGGCGCAGAGCCGATCAGCCTGCTGCGCTGGGCAAGCACTCCGCCCGACCATCTCGTTGCGGCGCTCGATACGAGGTTTGCCGGCGTGGGCGATCCCGACAACACCGTCATCGCCGTCATCCATGGCGAGTATGTCACCCACGACAAGCGCTATCACATGTTCAGCCATACATTCACCCCAGAGAGCGCCGAACCGCTGGAGCAGTTTACCAAGCAGCATCTTCGCCGGACGCAATATCTTCGCCGCAAGCTGCTCGACGACTTGGCCGATGGCGACAAGATCTTCGTCTACAAGTGTTTGCAGGGATTGTCGGATGAGCAGGCCCGCGCCATCCACCAAGCGATCTTGTGCTATGGCGGCCGCCAGGCGCTGCTCTGCGTGCGGCTGGAGGACGCGGCCCATCCGCGCGGAACGCTCGCCGTCTTGGGCGACGGCTTGTTCGTCGGCTACATCGACCGTTTCTCGACGGTGGATATCAACGTCGATATCTGGGTCGAACTGTGCCGGAAGGCCGATGTCTCCTGGCGCACGCCGCCGCCGGCCGGCGTGAGCGGCTTACCGCACATGGAAGCGGCCCACACCAACTAGGATTCGACATCACGCTCATGCAGAACCATGCGCACGCTGCCGCGCTATCATCGTGGCGTTTGGCAACGGAGGGCGCACGCGTGGCGACACTACCCAAAAAGGGCGACAAGGTTAGCTGGGGCACCTCCCAAGGCAAAACCGAAGGCACGGTCGAGAAGGTCGTGACGACAACCACCAAGGTGAAGAGCCACGTCGCCAAGGCGACGAAGGATCATCCCGAGGTGCTGGTGAAAAGCAGCAAGTCCGGCAAGAAGGCGGTGCACAAGCCGGAGGAGCTAAAAAAGTCGTGACGGGAGTAACGCCTGCTGCCGCATGGCTGCCTGCCATGGCGTTGACCCTGGCCGCTGCCGCCGCACGCGCACAACCGGCACCGCCGCCGGTTGTGACGCCAAACCCGGCCGTCATCCATCCGCGATCCGACATCGACCCTGGCATGAAGGTTGCGCCCAAGCGGGATGTGCGTATGCCCACTCCGGTGATTAAGCCGCATCCTGACCAAGGCAATACGGTCGTCGTGCCGAAATAACTTCGACACGACACTCATCAGGCGCGCTTGCGGTTCGCTTTTGCCGGTGTTTGGGCACGCTCGCCCTGATCGGCGAAGCGGTCCGGAAACTCACCCAGGTTCTCTTGTATCGACGCCTCCTCTACGATCTGCGTTCGGTCCGGGTCGGCGCCCGGCAGGCTGGCCGGGTTGGGCAGTTCCGCCGCGTGGGCGCTCTCCTCCATGCCGACAAGTTCGCTGGCCCGCTCCCAAAACTCGTCTTCCCGGCCGTTCGGCTGTCCGTCGGCCTCCCATAGATGGTAGGCGCGTTCGCGAATGTGTTGCTGGCGAGCCGGGTCGCTGTCGTCGAGCGGGTTGATGGTCATGTTCGAACTCCCGTAAGCAGAAGTCAGGGGTCAGGCCGCTCATAAACGTGCGACGGGCTTTCCCGTTCATCCGCGTTTCCAAAGCCGACACGAAGGCTTATCTGATGCCGCAACACTGACGACCGGAGGCTGAGCCATGGATGCGCAGGTCAACAGCCTGGACGCTTTCTGGATGCCGTTTACCGCGAACCGCCAATTCAAAGAGGCGCCGCGTCTGCTCGTTGGTGCCCGCGACATGCATTACACCACGCATGATGGGCGCCAGGTGCTGGACGGTGCGGCTGGCCTGTGGTGCGTGAACGCCGGCCATTGCCGGCCGCGCATTACCGAGGCGATCGCCCACCAAGCCGCCACGATGGATTTCTCGCCCGCGTTCCAGATGGGCCACCCGCTCGCCTTTGAAGCGGCTGCCCGGCTGTCGGCCATGCTGCCGGAAGGTCTGGACCACGTCTTCTACGTCAACTCCGGGTCCGAGGCGGTGGATACGGCGCTTAAACTGGCACTCGCCTATCACCGTATGCATGGCGAGGGCGCGCGTACGCGGCTGATCGGACGGGAGCGCGGCTATCACGGCGTAGGCTTCGGCGGTATTTCGGTGGGTGGCATCGGCAACAACCGCAAGCATTTCGGCGCCATGCTGGGCGGCGTGGACCACCTGCCGCACACACACGACCTGGCACGCAACGCATTCAGCCACGGCCAGCCGCTGCATGGCGCCGAACTGGCCGGCGAGCTGGAGCGCATCGTCGCCCTGCACGACGCGAGCACCATCGCGGCCGTCATCGTGGAGCCGCTGGCTGGATCGACCGGGGTGCTGGTGCCGCCGGTGGGCTACCTGCAACGCCTGCGCGAGATCTGCACCAGGCACGGCATCCTGCTGATTTTCGACGAGGTGATCAGCGGCTTCGGCCGGCTCGGCTCCCCCTTCGCCATCGACCGCTTCGGCGTGGTGCCGGACATGGTATGCCTAGCCAAGGGCGTTACCAACGCCACGGTGCCGATGGGCGCCGTCGTAGCCAGCGGCACGGTGCACGACGCATTCATGCACGGGCCCCCGGGCGCCATCGAGTTCTTTCACGGCTACACCTATTCCAGCCACGTGCTGGCCTGCGCCGCCTCGATCGCGACGCTGGACACCTACCGCGACGAGGGCCTGTTCGAGCGCGCGGCTGAGCTCTCTCCTTATTTCGAAGAGGCGGCGCACAGCCTGGCCGGGCTGGAACACGTGATCGACATACGCAATCTGGGGCTAGTGGCCGGCGTGGAGCTGGCGCCGCGCGCGGGTGCGGCGGGCGCGCGCGCCTACGACGTGTTCGTGGCTTGCTACGAGGCGGGGCTGCTGGTGCGTGCGACCGGCGATATCCTGGCGATCTCGCCGCCGCTGATCATCAGCCGCGCCCAGATCGACGAGGTTTTCGGGGTATTGGCAGAGGTGATCAGGAAAGTTCACTGAGCGCCCGAGCGGTCGAGAAAACGCTAGATCCTGGTAATCGACGCTGCACGCCGTAGTCGTTTGCATTGGCCAGCATGGTCGTAGCGGTTGAGGGTCACCTAATTCGGTGATGCCTAGATCTCCGCTCCCTCGTTAACCATCACCACTCGCCATCCGGCTTCAAACCGCTCCAACACTGTCAGGGACAGGTTTTGCACCGACAGATGCAGCGCCGCTTGCGCCGTCACTGCCAATGCATGCGCCACCGCCGCACGAATGGCGCCGCCATGGCTCACACAGACCAGGTTGCGGCCGTCGTGCTCCAAGGCCATCCTCTCCAGCGTGTCGCCGACCCGGTCCAGGACATGGGCCATGCTCTCGCCGCCCGGCGGCGTCTCGCTGCCGCTTAGCGGCCAGAACGGGTGGGCGGGGTCTGTCAACCGGGCCGGCAGGTCGGCGTGCCGCAAGCCCTGCCACTCACCCAGGTGCTGCTCGGTCAACCCAGGCTCCACGATCAGCGCGCAGGGCGGGTAGCCGGCACGGTGGATCACCTCGGCGGTGTCGCGGGTGCGGCGCAGCGGGGTGACGAACCAGAGTGCACCGCCCGGCAGCCGCGCGGCCAGCGCCCGGTGCGTGGCGGCCTGTATGGCCAGGCTTTCGGCGGAGAGCGGCACGTCCATGCGGCCATACAGCACCGCGCGCGACGCCTCATCGACGATGGCGTGGCGGATCAGCCAGAAGCGGGTGCAATCCACGGTACTTGACCCTTCTACTCGCCAATGTTCATCAGCGAGCCGTTGCGCCGCGCCATGGTGAACTGCTGGGTGAACAGCAGCGTGGCCGCCGCCATCCACACGATGTTCAGCCCCAGCGCCCAGCCCAGGTGATCCCAGCGGATCACGTCCTGGCCGAGTGCGGCGCGCAGCCCTTCGAACACGTGGGCGGCGGGCAGGGCCAGGGCCACGTGCTGCAGCCAGTGTGGCAGCACGGCCACCGGGTAATAGACGCAGGCAATGGGCGCGAGGCCGATCAGCATGGACCACACCAGGCTTTCTGCGCCGCCGCCCTGGCTGAGGATCAGCGAGATGCAGCCGAGCGCGATCCACCAACCCATCAGGATCAGGTTGATGGCGAACAGCAGCAGCACGGGGCCCACTGTCAGGATGTCGAAGTGATAGAGGAGGGCGGCCAGCACGGCGGCCGGTACTACGCCCAGCAGCATGCGCACCACCGACATGCCGATCAGGGCGGCCACCAGCTCCCACGGGCGCAGGGGGGAGACGAAGATGTGGCCGAGGTTGCGCGACCAGATCTCCTCCATGAACGTCACCGCGAAACCCAGGTGGCTGCGCAGCGCCGTCTCCCACAGGATGACGCCGCCCAGCAGCATGCCGATGGTGACCGCACCGTGGTTGCCCAGCCGAGCGGCGAAGAAGCGGGACGTGAAACCCCAGATCACCATCTGCAGCACCGGCCAGTAGGCGAGGTCCAGCAGCCGCGGCCAGGAGCGGCGGAACAGCGTGAGGTGGCGATACATCAGGCCCCAGATGCGGCGCAGCGCGGTCATGCGCCGACCTCGGACCGCTCGCCCATTTCGGTCACCTCGGCCATTTCCGGCGCTTCCGCTCGGCGCGACCGGGCGATGTCGAGAAACACATCCTCCAGGTCGTCGCGGTTGTAGCGGGCCAGCAGCTCGGCCGTGGTGCCGCGATCGACGATGCGGCCCTGCTTCATCACCAGCACGGGGCCGCACAGGCGGGCCACCTCGTCCATGTTGTGGCTGGCCAGCAGGATGGTGCAGCCGCTTTCGGCCCGGTAGCGCTCCAGCCAGCTTCGCACCAGATCGCCGGTGTCGGGGTCCAGGCTGGCGGTCGGTTCGTCGAGCAGCAGCAGCTCGGGGCGGTTGATCAGCGACTTGGCCAGCGCCACGCGGGTCTTCTGCCCGGCGGAAAGCTGGCCCGCGGGCCGGTGCAGAAAGCCGTGCAGATCCAGCTCGTTCGTCAGTTCGCGGATGCGCTGCTCGGTCTGGCGCACGTTATAGAGGTGACAGTAGACGCGCAGATTTTCGGCCACCGTCAGGCGGTGCGGCAGGGCCACGTAGGGCGAGGAGAAGTTGACGCGGGCCAGCGCCGCGAACCGGTCGCGCGCCATGTCGTGGCCCAGCACGTGGATACGGCCGGCGGTGGGCACCAGCAGGCCCAGCAGCATGGCGATGGTTGTGGTCTTGCCGGCGCCGTTGCCGCCGAGCAAGCCCAGCGTCTGGCCGCGCGGGACCACGAAGCTGATGTCGTCCACCGCAAGGGCAGCGCGATAGCGCTTGGTGAGGGAGACGACTTCGATTGCGTGCATTGCAGTTGGGATAATCATTTCAGGGTTGTAAGCCAAGGCCAGGAGAGTTCGCCCCGGACTCCGCTGAGGCCTGGAGGCGCAGACCCCCAATGCCCAAGTTCAAGATTTCAAAGGCTTGCTATCGGTAGGGTCAAGGGGCCACGCCCCTTGCCATATTATCTCGGAAGGGCTGAAGACCGGTCCTAAACCGCATCGCGTTCTGCACATAGGCGAGCGCGTTCATCGCAAACCGTGCTCGCTCCTCCTCGCTCAGCACGCGCACCAGCTTGGCCGGCGTGCCGGCCCACATCTCGTTCGGGCCGATGCGTTTGCCGGGCGTCAGCACGCCGCCGGCCGCCAGCACGCCGCCCGGCTCGATTTCCGCCTGGTCCAGCACCACGGCGGCCATGGCGACAAAGGCGCTGTCGTGCAGGCGGGCGGCGTGGACGATCGCCATGTGGCCGACGGTCACGTCGTCGCCGATCAGGCATGCCATGCCGTCACCGGGGTTCACGTGCAGGATGCTGGCGTCCTGGATGTTGGTGCGGGCGCCGATGCGTATGCGGTTGGTGTCGCCGCGCACCACGCAATTGAACCAGATGCTGGAGCAGGCACCCAATTCCACGTCGCCGATTACCACGGCGGTGGGGGCCACCCAGGCATCGGGTGCGATGCGGGGAGACACGCCGTCCAGCGACCAGAGCGGGCCGGCGGCGTGTATAGGGTGCGGGTCAGTCATCGGCCAAGCCTAGCATCAGCTTAAGGTTTTGCACGGCCGCACCCGAGGCGCCCTTGCCCAGATTGTCGAGCCTGGCCACCAGCACGGCGTGCCGGGCGGCCTCCTCGGTGAACACGTGCAGCTCCATCATGTCGGTGCCGGCGAGCGTGTCCGGTTGCAGGCGCGCGGCGCCGCCGGACATCACGCGGACTGCGCTGCTGCCTTGATAGTGGCCGGCCAGGGCGGCGCGCAGGTCGGCGCCGGCGGGGCGGCCGGGCAAGGTGTCGAGGTGCAGGGGAACGCTGACCAGCATACCCTGGCGAAAGTGGCCGACCGAGGGGACGAAGATGGGGCGGCGTGCAAGGCCCGCATGGACGGTGATTTCAGCCAAATGTTTATGGTCCAGGCTCAGCCCATAGAGTTCGAAGGCGGGGCCGCCCGCCGCATCGTGCGCCTCGATCATTTGCCGCCCGCCGCCGGAGAAGCCGCTGGTGGCGTTGATGCTGATCGGGTGGTCGGCCGGGATCAGGCCGGCATCGGTGAGCGGGCGCAGCAGGGCGATGGCGCCGGTGGCGTAGCAGCCCGGGTTGCTGACGCGGCGTGCGCCCGCGATTCGGTTCGGCTGGGCCGGGCCGAGTTCGGGGAAACCGTACGCCCAGCCCCGGTCGGTGCGGTAGGCGGAGCTGGCATCCAACAGCCGCGGCGCACGGTCGGCGAGGCTGTCGGCCATAGATACGGCCTCGATGGCGGCGGCATCGGGCAGGCAGAAGATGGCGACATCGACCTCGGCCATGATGGCACGGCGGGCTTCGGGGTTCTTGCGACGTTCCGGCGCGAGGCTGCGCAGTTCGATAGGCAGGCCGGCCAGGCGCTCGCGTATGCCGAGACCGGTGGTGCCGGCCTCGCCGTCGATGAAGACGGATTTCATGGTTCCGCTTCCCTGCCTGGCATCCACGGCTCGCGGGCCTCATGCCGGATGTGAATACCGCTCACGACCATTCTCTCTCGTCGATACGGTGGCAGATGCGATAGGTATGCGGCTTGCGACCGTAAACCGCTAATGGAACTCCGATTTTCGACACCGCATTCCGCCCCTTGCAACGTGTCGAGGCGCATCGCTAGTTGCCGCAGCCCTCAAACCACGAGAAAGCTTGGTCCAACGCCTGCGCGTTGATGGCCCAAAAGATAGTTCAGCGTTGCATCGGCCAGGTCAACGCGGAAGGCCAAGTTCGACTCTCATTAGGTCGAACGCTTCCGGAGCAGGCTTTACCCCCGCTGAGCTTCAATATCTTCCATCCCCCGCCGGATGCCTTCCTCGGCGCCGGCATGGGCGGCAAGGTTGCAGAGCCTGCCGCCGTGGGGTTCCACGTCCAGCACCGCCGCCGCTTCCTGGCCGTCCATGGTCAACGCGGTGGCGCGCCGGTCCGCCTGACCTGCTCGATCATGTCGGTGGCATGATCGCGGAAGGTGTCCGGCTTATGGGCGGTGTCATGCAAGTCCATCGGGCGGCACCTATCGGCTTACATGACCCTAGACCCGGCAGGATGCCGGCTTCCAGCGCGATGATGCAGGCGAGCCGGGGCCAGCAAATCCACAGCCTCGTGCGCATTGTAGCTAGGCGCGAAGAACATCGTATGGTATCGAAAACGCAACAAGTTGGAGTGGCATCGTGAAAATTGCGATCGGTATCGTTTTCGGAGCGCTCGCGCTCACCCATCCGGCCTTCGCTGGCGACGCGCGTTTCGTCAGCCAGCCAATCCTCGCGTTCGGCATCGCTGCGGTTGATGCCCGTGCGATCAACAACGCCGGCACCATCGTCGGCGCTGTGGATTTCGGCTCGGGCGGCAACCCGGCCGGCTTCGTCCTGCAAGGTAGCACGGAGACCGAAATCAGCTGCGGCAGCTACTCCTGTTATCCCACGTCCATCAGCCGCGACGGAACGGTAGCGGGGTTCGCCGGCAGCACCGGGTTCGTCTGGAAGAACGGCACGGTCGTGACCCACAACCTGCCGTTAGGAACGGTGTTCGGTCCCGGGCCCGGTGCTTTGCCGAATATTCTGATGAGCAGCAGCGCAGACGTGGCGTTCACCGACAACACGCAGTCGGGCTCGACGTCGTATGCAGGCAGGCCCAGCAAGCCGGTGATGCAAAGAGGTCTTTCGGCCAAATTCACGACGATCAACGGTATGAACGCGAGCGGCACCGTGTCGGGCTTCGAATACGGAACGATACAGGGCCAGCTCGTGCCGGTCATCTTCTTCGGCAAAGACGGGTTCTTCAACATGCTCGTCACGCCCATCCAACAGCAGGTCAGCGGCGGCTTTATCAACAATGCAGGGCAGGTTGCCTACGCCAGCCAATACGGGGCCTACATCTATGCCAACGGAGTGACCGCCAGCGTGACACTGCCGTCGGGAGCGTCACAGCCGACCGTGCAGGCGATCAACAACCGCGGCCGGCTGGTCGGCACCTACCTCGATACCAGCCAGATGCAGCACGTGTTCTATTACAATGGAACGAGCGTCTCGACCTTCGGGGCCTATCCAGCCCAGGACAGCCTGCACTTGGCGCTGAACGACCACGGAGTCATGCTGGTATCCGACAGGCTGTCGAGCACGGGGATGACTAAGTCATACCGCGTCAAATGCGGCGGGCCTGCCTGCTGACCAGACGCCAGTCAGCTTCCAGTCCGGCGACTGGAAGCTGACGCCTGATTTCTGACTTAGCGCTTGCTGAACTGGAAGCTGCGGCGCGCCTTGGCCTTGCCGTATTTCTTGCGCTCGACCACGCGGCTGTCGCGGGTGAGGAAGCCGGCGGTCTTCAGGATCGGGCGCAAGTCGGGCTCGAAATAGGTCAGCGCGCGGCTGATGCCGTGCCGCAGGGCGCCGGCCTGGCCGGACAGGCCGCCGCCGTTCACCGTGCAGAACACGTCGAACTGGTTGTAACGGTCGCTGACCAGGAAGGGCTGAGTAATCAACATGCGCAGCACCGGGCGGGCGAAGTACTGGCCCACCTTCTTGCCGTTCACCTCGATGTCGCCGCGGCCGGCCTTGATCCACACGCGGGCGATGGCGTTCTTGCGTCGGCCGGTGGCGTAGCTGCGGCCCAGCGCGTCGCGCTTCGGCTCGCGCTTGGGCGCGCCGTCGGGGGTTGTGCCGATGCCGGTGCCGGTTGCGGCGGTGACGAGATCTTTCAGGTCAGCCAACGACCGTGTTGATGTGTCCGAACGGGTCTGGGTTTCCGACATGGGATCAGGCCCTCTTGTTCTTGGGGTTCATGGATGCGACGTCGAGCGTCGTGGGCTGCTGGCCGCCATGCGGGTGCTCAGTGCCGGCATAGACGTAGAGGTGCTTCATCTGGGCGCGCTGCAGCGGGCCACGGGTGATCATGCGTTCCACCGCCTTTTCCACCACCTGCTGCGGCCGCTTGCTCTCCAGCCGCTGGCGTATGGTGCGCCCCTTGATGCCGCCGGCGTAGCCGGTGTGATAGTAGAACACGTCCTGCTCGGCCTTTTTGCCGGTCAGGTGGACGCGGTCTGCGTTGATCACCACGATGTTGTCGCCGCAATCGACATGCGGGGTGAAGGTGGGCTTGTGCTTGCCGCGCAGGCGCTGGGCGATGATCGTGGCGAGCCGGCCTAGAACGAGGCCGTCAGCGTCAATCAGTATCCAGCTCTTGGTCACGTCCGCCGGCTTCAGCGAGCGGGTGGTTTTCAACATTGTGGGTATCCCTGAAGGATCGATGGTGCAGCTTTTCGGTGTAAGCAGAGGTTTAGTCAACGGGTTTTCGATGTGGTAGCTGGCTACCACATCATCGGCGCCTCCGGCCGGTCGGGTGCGGCCCTGTGCCGGTCGCTACTGGCCGGTGGCGAGGCCTACGTGCCGGTGGTGCGCAACGCGGCGCGCTGGGCGGCGACGGGGTTGCCGGGCGCGCCGCTTTTAGCCAGGCTGGAGGATGCGGCAGCGCTGCGACTGGCACTGGCGGGTGCCACGCATGTCGTCTCCTGCGCCCACGCCCGCCACGCGCCGGCCATACTGGCCGCAGCGCCGGCCGATGCCCTCTTCGTGTTCCTGGGCAGCACCCGCAAGTTCACCCGCTGGCCGGACGACCACGCGCGCGGCGTATTGGCCGGCGAGGCGGCGTTCCTCGCTTCGGGCCGCCGCGGCGTGATGCTGCATCCGACGATGATCTACGGCGCGCAGGGCGAGGACAACGTCCGGCGCCTGGCCAAGCTGCTACGCCGGTTGCCGGTGGTGCCGTTGCCGGGTTGCGGGCGGGCGCTGGTGCAGCCAATCTATCAGGACGACGTGACAACCTGCCTTCGAGCGGCGCTGCGCCTGGACTGGACCGCGCCCGAGACCCTGGTCATCGCCGGACCCGAAGCGGTGTCCTACGCTGGATTTGTCCGGAAAGTTGCAAGAGCATCGAGCCTAGCCCCGCCCGCCATCGTCGGGGTTCCAGCAGCGGTGCTCCGCCTCGCCGCTCGGCTCACGGGCGCCTTGCCGTTTCTGCCACGCATCGGCTCTGGTGAGATACGCCGGCTTACAGAAGACAAGGCGTTCAGCGTCGCTGGAATGATCGGGCGATTGTCGGTGTCGCCCATCACGCTAGAAGAAGGATTGTCGCACTTGTTCGCCGACACAGGGAGCGCTTTGTCATGAGATCGGATCGGGCGCGTCCATCTCGGGTCTATGCAACGGAAATGGTAGCGGAAAGCTCGCGCCGTTTGAGCACGAGCGTAGTTACGATCCTTCACGACGATATCGAGATAGGTTCCTACGAACGTAATTACTCCGCATGTGCCATGGTAAGCTGACCAGTCCCTAACTGGCGGCTAGGACGCCGCAAACGCCTGCTTCAACCCATCCAATGCGATCTGCACCGCTAGTGCCGCCAGCAATACGCCCAGTACGCGGCCGGCGACGCTGGTGCCGGCCTCGCCCAGCGCATGGGCGATCCAGCGCGCACCCAGCAGGCAAACCAGGGTGATCAGGATGGTGACAGCAACCGCAGCCTCGATGGCAGCGATGCGCAACGGGTCGCCACCGGCGTGGCTGTGCAGCACGACCATCGTCGTCATGCCACCCGGGCCGGCGATCAGCGGGATGGCCAACGGGAAGACGGCTATGTCCTCGTCGGTGCGTATGGCGGCCTGGCGCTCCGGGTCGGTCTGGCGCACGCCGTGGCTGCCGCGCACCATGTCGGCGGCCGTGATGAACAGCAGGATGCCGCCGGCGACCCGCATCGCCGGCAGGCCGATGCCGAGCGAGGAGAGCAGCATTTCGCCCGCCAGGCCAAACACCGCCAGCACGCCGAACGCCACCAGGCAGGCCCGCTTGGCCTGGCTGGCGCGTTCGGCTGGCGTGTCGCGCGGTGTCATCGCGGCGAACACCGCGGCTGTACCGGGCGGATCGACAATCACCAGCAGGGCGACCAGCGCGTAGAAAAAGGTGTTCAGGCTGGACCAGTGCAAAGCGTTTCGTTCCGGCTGGGGCGTGGCCGTTCTACAGAAGCATGCGCGCGGCTGCGAGGTCCTCGGGCGTGTTGATGTTGAGGAACGGGTCCGGCAGCTCGTCGAACGTGACCGCCCGCATGCCGATGACCGCGCCAAAGGCCCGCACGCGGCCGGATGGCTGAGAGGCGAGCCACGCCGCCAAGGCCGGGGCGCAGGCTACGGGCCACACGGCCACCAGCGGGTGCAGGCCGATGGCGCTCTCGGCCCAGGCCGGCGCGTGCCCAAGACGTGACACGAGGTCGCGCGGTACGAAGGGCGTGTCGCCCGGCACGCTCAGCAGGGCATCGGCGCCCAGCCCAGCCGCCCAGGCCAGGCCGCGCAGCACGCCACCCAACGGTCCGCGGCCGATCACGCCGTCGGCCAGCACCGGCAGACCGAGATGGGCATAGCGCGCCGGGTCTCCATTGGCCGACACCGCCACGGCACCGACCTGAGGCACCATCCGCTCTAGCAGGCAATCGGCAACCGTATGGGCGCCGAGCGTCAGCAGCGTCTTGTCCACCCCGCCCAGCCGTGTGGCGGCGCCTCCCGCCAACACTAGCGCTGCGATCATCGGATGACTAACGACTGCCATTTGTGGCCGGGCTGGGGCGAACGACGGGGATCGAACCCGCGACAACCGGTACCACAAACCGGCGCTCTACCAACTGAGCTACGTCCGCCACCAGGGCTGCGGGTTTAGTCGCCGCGGGCATCTTGCGTCAACGGCAGTCCACGATCTTGTTTTGTTCCGCACTTGCACTACTGTCGGCCAGGGGGCCGGCCTGGCCCCGACAAGACGGGAGGACGGCATGATCGGATATGTCACCTTGGGGACAAACGACCTGGCAAAGAGCGCCGGATTTTACGACGCGCTGGCCCGCGAGATGGGCGTTGGGCGAATGATGGAGACCGACACCTTCATCGCCTGGGGGGAGGCGGGCGGCGCGGCCGGTATGGGACTGACAAAGCCCTTCGACGGTCGAGCTGCCACCGTCGGCAACGGCGTGATGGTGGCGCTGTCGGCCAAGGACCGCGCCCAGGTCGATCGCATCCACGCGCTGGCCTTGAGCCTGGGCGGCACGGATGAGGGTGCGCCGGGCGATCGCGGCGGCGGGTTCTATGCTGGCTATTTCCGCGACCCGGAGGGCAACAAGCTGAACGCTTTTGTCATGGGGTGATCCGGATCTGATGCGATCACGCCCTACGCCGTGAGGAGCATCGGCGCCCGCGCGCCACCAGAGGCGGCGCCGGCGCCGGCAAAATGGCGGGTCAGGCGGGCGCAGGCCTGGTCGAGGACGCCATCCTGCTTGCAGAAGGCAAACCGTACCCATCCGCAAGGTGCCTCGCCCTCGTAGAAGGCCGAGAGGGGTATTGCGGCAACGCCGGCCTGCTCGGTGATATGGCGGCAAAAGGCGAGGTCGTCGCCGTCGAAACCCAGTCCTGCGAAGCTGGCGACGACGAAATACGTGCCCTGCGTCGGCAGAACGCGGAACCCGGCCTGCGCGAGGCCGGCGGACAGCCGCACGCCCTTGGCGGCCAAATCGCCGGCAAGGCTTTCAAAATACGCGCCCTCATGCGCCAGGCCTGCGGCGACGGCACGCTGCAGGTTTGGCGGAGTGGTGAAGGTGAGGTTTTGGTGCGCCTTGGTGACGGTCGCGATCAGGTCGGGCGGGCCGCTGACATAGCCGACTTTCCAGCCGGTCAGCGAGAACGTCTTGCCCGCGCTGCCGATGCGCAGGCAACGCTCTGCCATGCCCGGAAGGCTCATCAGTGGCAGGTGGCGCGCCGGCGGGAATACCAGGTGTTCGTACACCTCGTCGCACACGGCATAGGAATCGTGGCGGGCCAGCAATCCGGCCAAAAACGCCAGCTCGTCGGGCGTGAACACCTTGCCGGTGGGGTTCATCGGCGTGTTCAGCAACAGCACCTTTGTCCGCGGACCGAAGGCGGCTTCCAGCTCGGCACGGGGCAGCGCCCAATCCTGCGAGGCAAGGGAGGGTGGTTGCAGCCGGACCAGGCGCGGCACAGCGCCCAGCAGGCGTATTACCGGCAGGTAGGTGTCGTAGAGCGGCTCGATCAGCACGACCTCGTCACCGGGGTTCAGCAGCGCCATCAGGCAGGCGGCCAGTGCCTCCGTGGCCCCGCTCGTCACCACAACGCCGGTCGCCGGGTCGATCTCCAGGCCCCAGAAGCGCCGGTTCGCGTCTGCCACGGCCTGCCGCAGCTCGGGCAGGCCGGCGAGCGGCGGGTATTGGTTGCGCCCGTCCAGCAACGCATCCGCGGCCGCCTGCACCACGTGGTGGGGCCCCTCCGTATCGGGGAAGCCCTGGCCGAGGTTGATCGCGCCGCGCTGTTGCGCCAGGGCCGACATCACCGAGAATATGGTCGTGCCCAGAACCGACAGCTGGGCGTTCGTCGGCTTCACATGCGCTCTCCCGTCAATCGCAACCTGCTCAAAAACCGGGCACCCGTAGTCGCCCGCCGTGTTTGCACCCGTGCTGCGCCGCGTGCGACACCACCTGAAAACAGGGAGGCGTCGATGAAGAAGATCGAGGCGGTGATCAAGCCGTTCAAGCTCGACGAGGTCAAAGAAGCCCTGCACGAGGTGGGGCTGCAAGGCCTGACCGTGATCGAGGCCAAGGGTTTCGGCCGCCAAAAAGGACATACCGAGCTTTACCGCGGCGCCGAGTACGTGGTCGATTTCCTGCCGAAGGTGAAGATCGAGGTGATCTGCGACGATGCGATGACCGAACGCGCCGTGGACGCTATCGTGACGGCTGCCCGCACCGGCCGGATTGGCGACGGCAAGATCTTCGTGACCGCAGTCGAGGAAGTCGTCCGCATCCGCACCGGCGAGCGCGGCGGGCAGGCCCTCTAGGGGAGTGAAGGGGGGGGGGGGGGGGGGGGGGGGGGGGGGGGGGGGGGGGGGGGGGGGGGGG
>CAXUHU010000030.1:31981-35260 GCA_964250925.1 uncultured Acetobacteraceae bacterium | reverse complement strand
CCTTGGCGAAGGCGCGCTCGAAGCTGTGGTCCAGCCCCATCACCTCGCCGGTGGATTTCATCTCCGGACCCAGGATGGTGTCCACGCCGGGGAAGCGGGCGAACGGGAAGACCGATTCCTTGACCGCCACGTGCGGAGATAAGGCGGTGTCGTCCAGCTTGAACGCGGCCAGGGCTGCTCCAGCCATGACCAGGGCGCCGATCTTGGCCACGGCAACCCCGGTCGCCTTGGCAACGAAAGGCACCGTGCGGCTGGCGCGCGGGTTGACCTCCAGCACGTAGATCGCGTCGTCCTTGATGGCGAACTGCACGTTCATCAGGCCGACCACGCCCAGCGCGCGCGCCATGGCCTCGGTCTGGTCCTGCAGCTCGTGGATGGTGGCGGGCGACAGGCTGTAGGGCGGCAGCGAGCACGCGCTGTCGCCGGAGTGAATGCCGGCTTCCTCGATGTGTTCCATGATGCCGGCGACGTAAACCGTGGTGCCGTCGGCGATGCAGTCGACATCCACCTCGATCGCGTCGTTCAAATAGCGGTCGATCAGCACCGGGCTGTCGCCGGACACGCGCACGGCTTCCCGCATGTAACGCTGCAACTGCGTGCGGTCGAACACGATCTCCATCGCGCGGCCGCCCAGCACGTAGCTGGGGCGGATGACGATGGGGTAGCCGATGCGTTCGGCGATGGTCTCCGCCTGCTCCGGCGTGCGGGCGGTGCCGTTTTCCGGTTGGCGCAGGCCGATCCTCTGCAGCAGCTGCTGGAAGCGTTCGCGGTCCTCGGCGATGTCGATGGCGTCGGCCGTGGTGCCCAGCACGGGGATGCCGGCGGCCGGCAACGCCTGGCTGAGTTTCAGCGGCGTCTGCCCGCCGTACTGCACGATGCAGCCGAGCACTTTGCCGTTCTGTTGTTCGCGGCGGACGAGTGCGATCACGTCCTCGGCGGTGAGCGGCTCGAAATACAGCCGGTCCGACGTGTCGTAATCGGTGCTGACGGTTTCCGGGTTGCAGTTGACCATGATGGTCTCGTAGCCGGCCTCGCGCAGAGCATAGGCGGCGTGCACGCAGCAATAGTCGAACTCGATGCCCTGGCCGATCCGGTTCGGGCCGCCGCCGAGGATGACGATTTTGTCCCGCGCGGTAGGGTCGGCCTCGCAGAGCGGCTCGCCCCAGCCGCCCTCGTAGGTGGAGTACATGTAGGGCGTGGCGGAAGCGAACTCGGCCGCGCAGGTATCGATGCGCTTGTATACTGGGTGTACGCCGAGTTTCTCGCGTGCGGCGGCGATTTCCGGTTCTTGCTGTTTCGTGAGCTGGGCGAGGCGCTTGTCGGAAAAGCCCGTTGCCTTGATGCGGCGCAGGGCGGCTGCCTCGCGCGGCAGACCGTGTGCCGTGATGCTGCGTTCGGCCGCAACAATGCGTTCGAGTTCGCGCAGAAACCACGGATCGAAGCGGCAAACCTCATGGATGTCCTCGACAGACAGGCCGGCGCGGAGTGCCTGCGCGGCCATCAGCAGCCGGTCGGGTTTCGGTGCCGACAACGCAGCGCGGAATGCATCCGCGCCGCCGTCGCCGGGTGGCGTGATCTCATCCAAGCCGGACAGGCCGGTTTCCATGCTGCGGAAACCCTTTTGCAGCGCCTCGGCGAAGCTGCGGCCGATGGACATGACTTCGCCCACCGATTTCATGCTGGTGGAGAGCAGCGCCGGCGTGCCGGGGAATTTCTCGAAGGTGAAGCGCGGGATCTTCACCACCACGTAGTCGATGGTGGGCTCGAAGCTGGCCGGCGTGGTGCGCGTGATGTCGTTGGCCAGCTCGTCCAGCGTGTAGCCGACGGCGAGCTTCGCCGCGATCTTGGCGATGGGGAAGCCGGTGGCCTTCGAGGCGAGCGCGGAACTGCGCGAGACGCGCGGGTTCATCTCGATCACCAGCATGCGCCCGTCCGCCGGGTTGAGTGCCCATTGCACGTTAGACCCGCCGGTATCGACGCCGATCTTTCGCAGGCAGGCGATGGAGCCGTCGCGCATGCGCTGGTATTCGCGGTCGGTGAGCGTCAGCGCCGGGGCCACCGTGATGCTGTCACCGGTATGGATGCCCATCGGATCCACGTTCTCGATGGCGCAGACGATGATGCAGTTGTCGGCAGAGTCGCGCACCACCTCCATCTCGAATTCCTTCCAGCCGAGCACGGATTCTTCGATCAGCACCTCGGTGGTGGGCGACGCCGCCAGGCCGCTGGCAGAGATCGCTTCGAACTCCTCGCGGTTATAGGCGATGCCGCCGCCGGTGCCGCCGAGCGTGAAGCTGGGGCGGATGACGGCGGGCAGGCCGATCTTTGCGAGTGCCGCGCGCGCTTCTTCGATCGAGTGGGCGATGAAGCTGCGCGGCGACTCGATGCCGATCTCGCTCATCGCATCGCGGAATTTGAGCCGGTCTTCGGCCCGGTCGATCACGTCGGCCCGCGCGCCGATCAGCTCGACGTTGTATCTCGCGAGCACGCCGCTGGCATCGAGCTGCATGGCCGTGTTCAGCGCCGTCTGTCCCCCCATCGTCGGCAACAAAGCGTCCGGCCGCTCCCGCGCGATGATTTTCTCCACCATTTCCGGCGTGATCGGCTCCACGTAGGTGGCGTCTGCCAGGCCCGGATCGGTCATTATGGTGGCGGGGTTGGAGTTAACCAGCACCACCCGATACCCTTCCGCCCGCAGCGCCTTGCAGGCTTGCGCACCAGAGTAGTCGAACTCGCACGCCTGGCCGATCACGATCGGGCCGGCGCCGATGATCAGGATAGCGTGAATGTCGGTGCGTTTAGGCATTGTAATCCTATCGAGCCTTTGGACGTGGGACGTCCGGCATACTAGAGTGACGTTTAGCAGGTGATGCGGTGATCGTCAGCTATCGCGACAAGTGGACCAGACGCTTAGGCGAAGGTGAGACGGTCCGCGAATTCGAGGCGTTCCGGCGATAAGCAAAAAATGGCGGCTGTGTTTCGAGTGGCCGGCAACGGCTTCGGTCCGGTCAAAGTCGAGTTGGTCGATTATCTTTGAGAGCGGGCGTTCATGTCGCGTAATCCGGTGCATCCAGGCGAAATACTCGGCGACGAACTGGCGGAGCTTGGCGTCAGCCCAACCGAATCAGCGCGTCAGCTCTGTGTGCCGCACAACCGCATTACGCAGATACTGCAAGGTAAGCGCGCCATAACAGGCGACACTGCGCTACGTCTGGGTCATCGGTTTGGGACGAGTGCGGCATTTTGGATGTATGTGCAGAGCTCATATGAGGTGTCGAA
>CAXUHU010000030.1:24337-31881 GCA_964250925.1 uncultured Acetobacteraceae bacterium | reverse complement strand
CGCTGGCAAAAGATTGTCGAAATGCGAGTAGAGAGAGGGCGCTTGTGCACCGTTATTACCGACTACGGTTGTGCTGAGATGTTTCAGGAATTCAACAAGCAAGCATAGTGTACGAAGCCGCGCCTCACCCCAGGTGGCAACCCGTCGCCCGAGAACATCAGGCCTTGGCCATCATCCGTACAAACCGCCCAAACAGATGCCCGCTATCGCTAGGCCCAGGGCTCGCCTCCGGATGATACTGCACCGAAAACGCGCGCTGCCCCTCGCAGGCTATTCCCTCGTTGCTGCCGTCGAACAGGCTCACATGGGTGATCCGCACCCCCTCCGGCAGCGAGGCGTCCTCCACCGCGAACCCATGGTTCTGCGAGGTGATCTCCACGCGGCCGGTTGCCAGGTCCTTCACCGGCTGGTTGGCACCCCTGTGCCCACGGTCCAGCTTGTAGGTGCGCGCGCCCAGCGCCAGCGCCAGCAACTGGTGGCCCAGGCAAATCCCGAAGACCGGCACGCGCGCTGCCAGCACGCCCTGGATCGCCGGCACGGCGTACACCCCGGTGGCGGCCGGGTCGCCCGGGCCGTTGCTCAGGAATACGCCGTCTGGCTTGTGGCGCAGGATGTCGTCGGCGGTGCTGGCGGCGGGCACCACGGTGATGCGGCAACCGGCGGCGGCCAGGCTGCGGAAGATGTTGCGCTTGGCGCCGTAATCGACGGCCACCACGTGGTGTGCCGGTGCGGTCTGCCGGCCGAAACCGTCGGGCCAGGCCCACACGGTCTCGTCCCAGCTGTAGCTTTGCGTGCAGCTCACCTCGCGCGCCAAATCCATGCCGTCCAGGCCGGGCCAGCTTTGGGCCGCGGCGCGCAAAGCGGGCAGGTCGAAGCGGCCGTCGGAGGGAAAACTCAGCACGCCGTGCGGGGCGCCGGCCTCGCGTATGCGTATGGTCAGCGCGCGGGTGTCGATGCCGGCCAGGCCGGGCACGTTCTGCGCGCGCAACCACGTGTCCAATCCCTGCGTTGCGCGCCAATTGGAAGGCTCGGTGACGTCCTGTCGGGTGATCAGGCCGCGCGCGGCAATCGCGGCCGCTTCGGAGTCGGCCGGGTTGGCGCCTACGTTGCCTATATGCGGGAAGGTGAAGGTGATGAGCTGGCCGGCGTACGAGGGGTCGGTCAGCGTCTCCTGGTAGCCGGTCATGCCGGTGTTGAAGCAGATTTCGCCCACCGGCAGGGCCGCGGCAGCCGTATGGGCGCCCAAGCCGCGGCCCCAGAACACCTGGCCGTCGGCAAGCACCAGGGCGGCGCTCGCACCGGGCGGCGCCGCCGTGTCCGGCACGGCTGTGCCGGCCTGCAGGTCGGCCATGGTCAGGCCGGTGGCGGCCGTAACGGACGGCCAGTGCTTGGAGGGGATATTGCCGTACTGGCGCCATTTGCGAACCGCCTCGAAACCGACTCCGGTCAACCGGGCAGCCGCATCGGCCCCGCCCAGGCGCTCGATGACATCGTCCACATGCATCGCCATGACTGGGCAATATGGGAAAAAACTTCCCACAGCAAGGTTTGGACCTCCGATCGGTATCGTTCCCGGCTTGACGGCCTCCTCGCGGGCCGCCACTTCTGGCGAGTGTCCACCCGCATAGAAATCGACCGCGCAATCGGCGTGCGCAGCCTGCGCCACCCCGAAAAAATTAGCCGGCCGGACAATCCCATCCAGCGCAAGCCGGACTGGATACGCGTTCGCGCGCCCAGCCACCCCGTCTATCACGAGACACGCGCGCTGATGCGCGAGAACCGGCTCGTCACGGTGTGCGAGGAGGCATCCTGCCCCAACATCGGCGAGTGCTGGAGCCAGCGGCACGCGACGATGATGATCATGGGCGACACCTGCACGCGCGCCTGCAGCTTCTGCAACGTGCGTACCGGGCTGCCCGACGCTCTGGATGCCGGCGAGCCAGCCCGGGTCGCCGATGCCGTGGCCCGGCTCGGCCTGCGTCATGTGGTCATCACCTCGGTCGATCGCGACGACCTGCCGGACGGGGGTGCGGCCCATTTCGCCGCCGTCATCGGCGCGCTCAGGGCCGCCGCGCCGCTCACCACGATCGAGGTGCTTACCCCCGACTTCCTGCGCAAGCCGGGGGCGCTGGAGGTGGTGGTGCGGGCCCGGCCGGATGTGTTCAACCACAACCTCGAAACGGTGCCCCGGCTCTACCCCACCATCCGGCCGGGTGCCCGCTACTATCAATCCATGCGCCTGCTCGACGGGGTGAAGGCGCTCGATGCCTCGATATTCACCAAGTCGGGCTTGATGCTGGGCTTGGGCGAGCAACGGTCGGAAATCGGCCAGGTGATGGACGATCTGCGGGTGGCGAACGTAGATTTCCTCACCCTCGGCCAGTATCTGCAACCCACGGTGAAACATGCGGCGGTGGAGAGCTTTGTAACGCCCGACGCCTTTGCCGAATATGCGGCAACGGCCAGGGCCAAGGGATTCCTCATGGTTGCCGCGACCCCGCTGACCCGCAGCTCATACCACGCGGATGCCGATTTCGCGGTCATGCGGGAGGCCCGCGCGGCGCGGGCTGCCTGAGCGTCCGTCTGGAATGCCATGGCAGCGGCCATCCAGCGCGATGATTGGCCATAGCGCAATGAAGAACGGACACTAACCTCATGCCGACCTATGGCGACCGTAAACTGGTCGGCTACACGCCCGAACAGCTCTACGACCTGGTGGCAGACGTCGAGAAATATCCGCAATTCCTGCCCTGGTGCATCGGCGCTACGATAACGAGCAGGTCGGAGAACGAGCTGGTCGCCGACCTGCGGATCGGCTTCGGCCCGTTCAAGGAAAGCTTCACCTCCCGCGTCACCTTGGAGCCTTCGCACAAGATACAGGCACGTTACGAAAACGGGCCGTTCAAATACCTGAACAACCAGTGGGTATTCATCGCCGATCCCGACGGGGCCAAGGTCGATTTCTGGGTGGATTTCGAGTTCCGCAGCAAGATGCTGCAAAAGGCCATCGGCGTGGTTTTCAATGAGGCGGTGCGGCGCATGGTAGGCGCCTTTCTCACGCGCGCACGTCACGTCTACGGGCCGCCCAACCCCGCCGTTCCAGTTCCGCGCTAAGCCTTCTGTGCAACGAAGGGTAAGTCCGGCTCTGTTGCCGCGTTGTCTGCGTGTATGCAGAGCCGCCGATCGCCCGAAGGGAGCACCTTGATGCGTTTAATGCCCGTCCTGGCTGGACTGATGCTTATCACCACGGCTGCCTGTGCGCAGCCCGGACCTGACATGGGTCCTGGACCGCAGCCTGGGCCCGATCAGCAGGGTGGCCCGCCGCCTCAGGGGCCGGACCAGGGACCCGGGGGAATGCAGCGGCCGCCGCACATGACGATGGGCCAGCGGTTCGACTCGGCCAACACCAGCGGCGACGGCCGACTGACGCTGCAACAGGCACAGGCGGCGCATATGGGCCGTATAGTAAAGAACTTCGGCCAGATCGACGCCGACCGCAAAGGCTACGTGACCAAGCAGGACATCCAGGCCTGGCAGCACGCCATGCATCAGCAGCAGCCGCCGGGCCAACCGCCGCAATATGCACCGCCGCCGGGATACGGTCAGCCGCAGCCATACACGCCGCCGCCCGGGTACGGGCAGCCGCAGCAATACGCGCCGCCGCCGCAATAGGCTGGTCAGCTCCTCCGTAGTTTGGAGTGGCGATAGCCATAGGCGGCATAGACGATGCCGCCCAGCACCAGCCAAAGCGCAAGCCTGATCCAGGTGTCGCTGGCCAAAGAGTACATCAGCGCGAAGCAGGCCAGCACCGCCAGGATGGGCGTCCACGGCATGAACGGCGTGCGGAACGGGCGCGGCGCGTCGGGCATGGTGCGCCGCAGGACCAGCACGCCGGCCGATACCACGGCGAAGGCGAGCAGCGTGCCGATCGAGACGAGATCGCCCAGCAGGTCCAGCGGAAACAGCCCGGCGAACAGCGCGGCCCCCACGCCGGTGACGATGCTGCCCACATAGGGCGTGCAGTATTTCGGGTGGATGCGGGCGAAGGCTGGCGGCAGCAGCCCGTCGCGGCCCATGGCGTAGAAGATGCGCACCTGGCCCAGCAGGGTGACCAGCAGCACCGACACCAGGCCGAAGATGGCCACGATGCTGACGCACCAGCGCGCCCAGGCGAGCCGCGGCCCCTGCGCGCGCATCGCCTCGGCGATCGGGTCGGCCACGTTCAGCGTGCGGTAATCGGCGATCCCGGTCATCACCAGAGCCACGCCGACATACAGCAGCACGCAGATCGCCAGCGAGATCATCAGCGCCAGCGGGATGGTTCGCTGCGGATTGCGCGTTTCCTGCCCTAAAGTGGAGATCGAATCGAAGCCGACATAGGCGAAGAACAGGATGCCGGCCGCACGCATCACGCCCGAGACGCCGAAGCTGCCGGTGGCGCCCGTGTTGGGCGGAACGAACGGCACCCAGTTGTGCAGGTGGATGAACGGGGCGGCGCCGGCGATCACCGCCAGGATAGCCAGCACCTTCAGCCCGACGACGACGTCGTTCACCCTGGCAGAGAGCCGGGTGCCGCGCATGATCAGCAACGCCGTCACCAGGGTGATCAGAACCGCCGGCAGATCGACCACCTTGCCGCTGCGCACCACGTGGCCGGCCACCACGGCCAACGGTGCGCCGGTGATGGCGTCCGGCAGGTCGATGCCGAAGCCGTGCAGCGTGGCGGTGGCGTAGCCGGACCAGCCAATGGCGACCAGCGATCCGCTCATCAGGTATTCCAGCAGCAGGCACCAGCCGATCAGCCAGGCCACCCCCTCGCCCATCGTGGCGTAGGCGTAGGAATAGGCGCTGCCGGCCACGGGTACCAGGCCGGCAAACTCGGCGTAGCACAGGGCGGCAAGCAGGCAGGCGAAGCTGGCCAGCACGAACGACAGGGCGACCGCGGGCCCCGCATGCAGCGCCGCCTCCGGCCCGGTCTGCACGAACAGCGAGACGCCGACGGCCGAGCCCACGCCAAAGCCCACCAGGTTGCGCAGGCCCAGAGTGCGCTGCAGGTGGCCGCCATGCGGGTCGTCGTCCCCGTCGCAATCGGCCAGCATCATCGAGACCGGCTTCAGCGCAAAGACGCTCGCCTTGCGGACGGACGGACTCAGCCGGGCCGCGCCCGCTCCCCGGTTGAGCAGCTGGGCCACGACCTTGTCCGGCTCCGCCATCAGCCGAACGCCCCCACATGGTGCGTGACCGCCGTCCCGATCTCCCTCAGCAACGAAAACACCCCCGCCAACGGCTCAAAAATCATCCTGTGTTCCCGCTGGTACGATGCAGCCGCCCGATCCCCCCGAGGCTCGGCGAAATCGCGGTCGGCTGCCGGATCGGCGGCCGCGGGAAACACCTCGGCGAGAATGACGAGTGCGGCCGGCACGTCAAGCCGCAGCAGCCGGCCCATGATCGCCTCGCGGGTCACGCCGTGGCGCGGCGAGAACTCCGGAACCGCGGTGGCCAACAGCCAGATCCGGCCGATAAGGGCGATGCGGAGCGCGTGGAGCAGCACCTCCGCGGTCTGCATGCGGGGCGCCTCGGGCCACGCCTCGCGCAGGCGCAGGTGGTCGGACTGGATGCGGCGAAACATCGCCTGCGCCGGCGCCCACAAATCGAGCTGCTCCAGCGCGCGCGCTACCTCCACCAGTGCGCGTGCCCGTCCGGGGCGGCTTGCGTGCGCCGCACGGTCCAGCCACGATCCGGGGTCGAGCATGGCGACCACCGCGCGCAGCACGTCGAGGTCGGAATGGCGCAGTGCATGCAGGGCGAACTGCATGGCGCGGCGAAAGCGCGCGCTCTGCTCCATCATGTCGGCAAACTGTTCCGGCGCACGCGCCGCCGCCGTACCCACGCCTTGCAGCGTGTTGGCGCACCAGCCGAGCTGCTGCAGGATCGCGTTGTTGGGGATGGCGCGCAGCTCGCGCGGGTGGCGGATGACCGTGGGGCCGCCGCTATCGGATTGCCGGTTGCTGGGGCGCGAGCCGGATGGATCGAGCAACGCCGGCCCGAACGCGCCGAGCAGGCTGGCGTAGCCGGGATCCTCGACCAGACCCTGCATCGACAGGCCGACGCCGGTGAAGAAATCGGCGGCGAAGTCCGGCTCCGCGTAAATCGGATCGTGAGATTTGGGCACCGAGGCGAAAGCGTGCTTGGCGATCCGTCCTACGGTGGCCAGCGCCAACTCGGGGCTGCCAAACAGCAGATACCCGTCGCCGCCCTGAAACGCCGCCTCGTCGCGCGTGGTGATGCCGGCGCCGGCGAACGCCTGGCGGGCGACGCTTGGGGAGAGATAGCGCAACCGGTCGAGCAGCGAGCCCGGATGCGCGCCGCGGCCGATGCTCTCGCCATGGGTGTCGAACAGCACCAGCTCCACGCCGGTCAGGCCGTGGCGCACCATCGCATCGGCCACCTTCAGCCGCAGCCGCTCGATCAGGTAGCTGGCCGCGAGCTGGCCCACGTAGCGGCCGGAATCGGAGTAGCCGAATTGCAGCGCCATCCGGCCGCGTGCCACCAGGTAGGCGCGCCAGTGCGGGCTGCGCAGCGCCTCTTCCAGCACGCGGGCGCCGTGTTCCAGCGCGTCGGCCGTCTCGAACAGCGGACTGATCTCAATGTGCGCCTCGACGCCGAATAGGCGGGCCAGCCACAGCGCGCAGAGCAGGGTGTAGCCGCTCTCGGTCTCGGCAATCAAAAAGCGCACCGGCGAGACGGCGTCGATGTGCTTGACGATCTGCGCCACCGTCATCAGCAGGCGCGCGGCGGAGGCCTGCTCGGCCAGAAGTGCGCCGAAATCGACGGCCACCGGCGAAACCTCGTCCAGCGCCGCGTTGATCGCGGCCAGCCCGGTGCGCCGGCGGGCGCGGTCCTCCGGCGCCGAGTCCAGGCCCAGTCGCAGGCGGACGGCGTTGTGCACCTGGCTTGCGTTCAGCCGGACATGGGTGTGCGCCAGCGACAGGCCGTGGGCGAGCAGGCCGGCGCGGGCCACGGCGTAGTGCATGCGGGTGGCGTCGTCTGCCTCCCGCATGGCATCCTCGAAGAGCGGCTCCAGCGCAGCGGGCGAGGTGAGCGCCACGGCGCGGCCGTTCACCAGCAACGCGGCGAAGTGTCCGGTCTGATCGGCGTGTGCCTCGGTAGGGCAGGCGGCGAGCTGCGCATCGGCCGCGGCCAGCGCCGCCGACAGGCGCAGGGCGAGGGGGGCGCTAGCCGGCAGCGCTTCGACCTGGCCGAGCACGCGGGCTAGCTGCAGGCGCTTCATCGTCAGGCGAAGGCGCAGCGTGTCCCACCATCCGATGTCGGTACGGCCATCGGTGTCGTAGCCGACCCAGCTCGCCAGGGTGATCGGCCTCGGTGCGGCGGTGAACCAGCGGTCCGGCCATACAGCCCGCGCCGCGCCCAGCAACGCGCGGTTCAGCTCGTCCAGCGCGTCACGCCCGTGGGTGATGGCCACGCGGGCGGCCTCGAACTCGTCGGCGAGCGTCGGGCGGTCGGGGCGGTGGCTGACGAAGCAG
>CAXUHU010000030.1:0-24327 GCA_964250925.1 uncultured Acetobacteraceae bacterium | reverse complement strand
CGCTCGACGCGTGGCTTGGCGCTCGCAAGGGCCGCGCCCGCTGGCGGCCTCGGCCAAGGCCACGAACACCGGTGCGGCCAGGGCGAAGGTCGGATGGGCGGTGAACACGGCGGAGAAGCGCGTGCGTTCGACTGCGTAGCGGAACGCCCGCCAGGGTACCGGGCTGTCATCCGGATCGGGGCGGACCAGCCGCGCGGCGAGGCTGGCAAGACCGGCGCGCGTGGCGGCGGGATCGAGGCCGCCGACATAGGCGGCGATGTGTGCTGCACGGGCGGCAAACGCATCGTCGCGCAAACGGCGGATCAGCGCCGCGATGAGCGGCCACGTCAGCTCGCCATCGTCGGTCAGCCGCGTGATGGCGAGTGCCACGGCAAGCACTGGGTTGCCGAATGGGTCCTCGGCGGCGCGCGCGCGCGCCCGCTCGGTCAGGTCGAGCAGGTCGTCGGCGACGGAGCGGTCAGGGACGGCATCGTTCGGCATGGAAAAGATCTAGCATCAGGTGTGCCAAGCCAGCTGTGCCCAAACTACAGACAAGCTTTTCCACGGTGTCGGGCAGCGTCGCGATGAAGTCCAACACAAGCCCGAACAGCCGGAGCTGTGCAGCACTATTTGCCATCGGCACGACGATGATCAGGCGGCGATCATAGTACACCTGCGATGGCGCCTTCCAGCGTGCGCACCTGCAGACAAGACGACCTTCAACGCAGCTTCAGCGCCGCCACCGTAACGTCGCCGGCGAGCTTGCGGACATCGACCCGCACCAGCGATGTGGCCTCCGGATGCGTGTCGGGCTTGAATCGGGCGGCCAGCAGGCATTTCAGGGCAAGCGGCCCGATCGAGTTAGGCTTGGCGCTGACGACCTCGATCCAGTTCACGTGGCCGGCCTGCGACAGGGAGAAACGCAGGATTGCGCATCCCTCGGCCTCGACGCCCGCTGTCTTCGGATCGGAGGTCTGCACCGTGCTGCTGCTCAGCCGGGGTGTGGTCGCCTTGTGCGCATGCGCAGGCCACGGGCAGTCGGTTGCAAACTCGGCCTCGCCGCCCATGCTGCTACGTCCGTTGGCGAACGTCGCATGGTGCGTCCTGGACGATGCGGTGGAGGACGAACGCTTTTTCGGCGGGACGTTGGCGGTGGCCGGCACAGGTGCCGGCGCCTGGCAGGCGGCGAGCAGGGTGCAGGCTGCCAGCACGGCTAAGGGTTTGTTCATCGGCCGTCGACACTTTCCCGTTGCACGATCGACAGGGCGAACGCTGCGGCCTGGGCCCGGATGGCCGTTCGGTCGCCGGAAAACAATTGCCGTGCAGCCGAGGCAGCGTGACCACGGTGGGCCAGGCCGAACCAGACCAGGCCCACCGGCTTCTCGGCACTGCCGCCGCCGGGGCCGGCGATGCCGGTGACCGAAACGGCGACGTTGGCGCGCGAACGGGCAACCGCTCCTTCGGCCATCGCCATGGCAACGGCCTCGCTGATTGCGCCGTGCGCCTCGATCAGCCCGGCGGACACGCCGAGCATCCCGATCTTGGCGTCATTGGAATAGGTGACGAAGCCGCGGTCCATCACGTCGGAAGACCCTGGCACGTGGGTCAGGGCGGCTGCGATCAAGCCGCCAGTGCAGCTTTCCGCGGTGGCCAGTATCCAGCCGCACGCGCGCAGGCTGGCCAGAACCAGTGCGGCCTGCTCCAGGGTCTCCTGCGGCAGCATCAGCCGGCAGCCGGCCTGACGGGCAACGCGCCGGCATCCAGCGCACGGCAGAACACCGCATGGTCCCGTTCGGTCTGATCCGCATAAGCCTCGGCAAAATCGGCGATGGCGTGAGCGAAGCCGTCGCCCTGCGCGCCGTCCATGGCAGCGGCCAATTTGGCGGCATCGCCGGTGCGCCCGTGGGCGCGGGCCAGCGTGCGGCCGCAAAGCGAGGCGGCGAAGGACAGCATGTCGGTTTCCAGCGTGGCGCCCAGGCGGGACAGGCGCGCATCCTTCAGCCGGCGCACGTAGAAATCGCGGCCGTCGATCGGAGCCGGGGTCCAGCCCAGGAAGATGTCGCTCTGCGCCTGGAGGCGGCGCTGGCCGGTCACCACGCGCTCGCCCTGGGGCAGCGTTGGCGCCGGGGCGTACGTGGCAGTGGCCAGCACGGATCGCTGCGCCTCCTTCAACTGCAGCAGCAACGGCGCGCCGTGCTCGGAAGCGAACAGGCCAATGGCGCAGAACGTGCCCACCGAGCCGATCCCCACCACTTTGAACGCACGGTCCACCAGCCGGTAGCGCGCGGCCAGGTCGGCGAACTGCGGCTGCAGCGTTGCCGGGTAAGCGGCGAATGCGGCGTCGATCGTGGCGGCGTGGACCGGCAGGTGTTCGACACGATGGTCCTGCGCATCGTCGTGGATGCTCATCCGCCCGGCAGTGCCGCCGACCAGGTCGTAGTGGTCCAGGCTTGCCTCGGTGGCGGCGCGCACTCGGCGCTCCAGCCGGCGGCGCAGCTTGTGGTGGTCGATGCTGTCGATCGCCGCGCGCATGTCGATCGTGCTCTGCCAGGCCTCCAGCGGCGGCAGCTTGGTCAGCCGCAGCATGTGCCGCCGGTAATGGCGTGCGCTGCGCCTGGCCAGCGCCCGGCATCGCGCCGCCGACAGGCCGTGCTCCCGGCTGCTGACCACCAGGCTCGCGGCCAGACGCTTCAAGTCCCAGTCGAACGGGCCGGGCAGGGTCTCGTCGAAATCGTTGACGTCGAAAACCGGGCTGCCCTCCGGGGAGGCGTAACAGCCGAAATTGGCCAGATGCGCGTCACCGCAGAGCTGCACGATCGGGCCAGCGCTCGATTCGGCGGCCAGATCGCTGGCCATGATGGCGGCGGCACCGCGCAGGAAAGCGAGCGGGGACGCCCGCATGCGTTCGTAGCGGAGCGGTAGCAGCTCCGGCAGCCGGCCGGCTTCCTGCGCGGCAAGAATGGCAACCGGGTCGCGGGCAATGGGAACGGTCATGATCGGATGCAGCCCATCGATGCCTGGCTCATCATTGCCTGATCACCGCCTGGCCCATGACTGCCTGAGAGGCTAGCAAAATCAAGGCCGCCGCCGCACCGGCCAGCAGGTCGTCTGCCATCACGCTGGCGGCGCCGCCCTGGCGGTCGGCCCAGCCGATCGGGCCGGGTTTGGCGATGTCGAAAGCGCGGAACAGGGCAAAGGCGGCAAGTAGGCCGGACCAGCTTGGGCGCGGCAGGGCGAGCATGGCGAGCATCTGGCCGGCAACCTCGTCGATCACCACCCAGCCCGGGTCGTTCTCGGGTCTGGCCGGACCGCGCCAGGGCTGGCCGGTCGCCGCATGGATGGCCCACAAGCCGAGCACCGCCGCAGCGAGCGTCCCGGCCGCGAGCAGCCGATGGGACTGATTCAGCAGCACCGCGCCCAGCGCCAGGCCCACCACCGAACCGACCGTTCCGGGCGCAAGCGGCGACAGGCCGGCGCCGAACCCCAGAGCCAGCAGGCGGGCAGCCCTCTCGCCCCTCATCCCGGCGCGCTCGCCGACGCGGAGCCAGCCGACAGGCGGGATCGATACACCGTCTCGTTCTCCAGCACGCGCTGCACGTAGTTGCGGGTCTCCGCAAACGGGATCAGCTCGATCCAGTCGATCATGGCGTCGCCGACCGAGGGGGCGCCGCTGGCGGCGATCCAGTCGTGCACGCGGCGGGCGCCGGCATTGTAGGCGGCGATGGCCTCCGGCTGGGCGCCCCCGAACTGCGCAAGCAGGGCGGCGAGGTATGCCGTGCCGAGCTGCATGTTGATCGCCGGATCGGTGAGCGGTCCGGCCGGCGCCGGCAGAACGCGGGCGACCTGCGCCGCCGTGCCCGGCATCAGCTGCATCAGACCGCGTGCGCCCGCAGCGCTGACGACACCCGGATCGAAGCTGCTCTCCTGACGTATGACCGCCAGCGCCAGGCTGGCCGGCACGGTGCCGGTCGGCGGCTGGAACGGCACCGGCCAGCCCGATTGCGGCAGGATCGTGCCGTCGCGGCCGGCCAGGCGCGCAGCGTGCACGGCCGCATCGGGCACGCCGAGCCGGAGCGCCATCCGCGCCACCAGGGCGCGCTCGCCGGCCCCTGCCGCTGATTGCGCCATCTGCCGCAGGAAGTCGGCGGCCCGGCGCGGGTCGGCCCAGGAAACCAGGATCGCGGCCGCGCGGGCCAGGTCGGTCGCCGCCAACGCGTCGGCCTCGGCCTGGGTGGTGACGGGGTCCCGCAGGGCGCCGATGCGGGCGCTAATGGCGGCGTCGCTCTGCCCGGCGGCGTGGGCGGCGAGCTGACCGTAATAGGTGGTAGGCCAACTGGCGGCCAGCCCGAGCGTGGCGCGCACCGCGCCTGGGTCGGTCTGCGCGCGGGCCAGCCAGTAGAGCGCGCGTGCCTGGGTGATCGCCGCATGCGCGCCAGCCGCCAACGCGGTGAAATGGGCGCGGGCGAGGGCGCCATCGCGCAGGCGGCGCAGCGCGATCCAGCCTGCCAGGAACCCGGCTTCGACAGCCTGGTCGGGCGGCAGGCTGGCGTCGTCGGCGAGCGCGTAGGCGTCGGCATCGCGGCCGGTTGCGAGCATACGCCGCGCCAATGCGTCGCGTTCGGTCCAGAATGGGCCCCGGCGGTCCTGCGGCGTCGCCGCTTCGGCGGCCGTTAGGCCGGCATGCCACAGCCCGAGCGCCGCATCGTCGTCTCCCGCGCGGCGCAGGTAGCGAACCTCCTCCAGCAGCAGCGCCGGATCGCGCCGCAGGCCGGCCGGCACCGCGGCCAGGGTAGCCAGTGCGTCCGGGGCGCGGCGGCGGAAGGCGAGGCGGGCGGCGCCGACCGATCGGGCAGGCTCGGCCAGCAACGAAAGCTGGCGCTGGGCGGCGTTCTGGTCCGCCGGCTCCAACCGGTCGAAGCGTGCCTGCTGGTCGGTCTGGGTGAGCACGCCAGCCCAGCGGGCCAGGGTGTTTTGCTCCTCGTCGGCCGGCGCTTGCAAAGCGATCCAGCCTTGGCGCGCTGCGGCAATTGCCCGCGGCGCCTCGCCCGCCAGCGCCCAGCCGGCAGCGCAGTGCAGCAGGGCGGGTCCTGCTGCCGGACGGCGCGCGGCACATAGGCTGGCCGTGATCCGCTCATCGGGCTCGTCGGCCAGCGATTCGCCGTAGCGACCCTCAAGCCGGTTCTGGTCGGGCCAGGCAGGGTGATCGGCCATGAAGCGCTGCAGCTCGGCGGCACTCGCCTGGCCGGGAATGAGCAGGCGGATGAACGTGACGAGCTGGCCCGCGACCGGGTCGGGTTCGGCAGCCGCCAGCGCGCCAGCCGCGTCCCAGGCGTTCTGGCGCAACGCCTGAAGGATCGGCGGGACCTGCGCCGCCGCTTGGGCGGGCAGTGCCAGGCAGAGCAGAAGGGCAAGGCGCATGGCCGCGAGCCTACACCGGATCGGGCGGTTTCGCGTAACGCCGCCGCACCGCCTAGTCTGCAGGCCATGCGATCCGAACGACACCTGCTGTGGCTGATGGGAGCGTTCGGGTTCCTGAGCGGCCTGCCGCTGTCGCTGACCGCCTTCACGCTGCAGCTGTGGTTCACCACGTACGGCCTGTCGGTGCACGCCATCGGCATGACCGTCTGGCTCGGGCTGCCCTACACGCTGAAGTTTCTGTGGTCCGGCCTGTTCGACCGGCCGCCGCCCGAGCCGCTTCGCGCGCTGGGACGGCGGCGCGGCTGGCTGCTGGTGATACAACCGCTACTTGCCGCCGCCGCGGCCGGCTTGGCGCTCAGCAACCCCGGCGGTCAGGTCGCGCTCACCGTGGCCGCCGGCCTGGCCATGGCGTTCTTTTCCGCCAGCCAGGACATCTTGATCGACGCCTGGCGGATCGAGAGCTTCTCGGAGCGGCTGCAGGGCACGGCGCTCGCCTTCTACATATGGGGCTATCGGGGTGCAATGATCACCTCGACATCGGGCGTGCTGTGGCTGTCGGGGCTGACCGGCTGGCATTGGGCGCTGCTGGCGATGGCGGGGCTGCTCGCCGCGGGCGTCGGCGTCACGTTGCTGGCACGGGCGGCGCGGGCCAGCCCGCAGCCGGCGCGCGTCAGCGGCTGGCGCGCCGGGGTGGAGGCGGCGTTCCTGGCGCCGCTGCGTGATTTCCTCGAGCGGCCGGGCGCGGCAGCGGTGCTGGCCTTTGTCATCCTGTTCCGGCTCGGGGGCGTGCTGGCCGATGGAACCGCTGCGGCCTACTACCGCTACGGAATCGGATTTTCCCGACAGGCGATCGCCGACGCCAATTTTTACGGCTGGGCGGGAACGCTGGCGGGTGCTGCGGCGGGTGCTTGGTTCGTGTTGCGCCTGGGCACTTTTCCGGCGCTGATGCTGGCCGGGCTGATGCGGGCCGCCTCTCTAGGCCTTTACCTGATGCTGATGGCGACGGGTCCGCAAGAGGGCGCCCTGACCATCAAGATCGTCGTCGAGAACTTCGCTGCATCCTGCGCGGACATGGCGTTCCTCACCTACGTTTCGGCACTTTGCTCGGCCGCCTACACCGCTACCCAATATGCCCTGCTGTCCGCCCTGGCCGCCCTGGCCTTCCACACGCTCGGCGGCCTGTCCGGCTACGCCGCCGAAGCGCTCGGCTATCGGGTGTTCTTTGTGGCCACGATCGCGGCCAGCCTGCCCGCGTTGCTCGTGCTGTTGCAATTGCGCCGCACAGCGGCGGCTCACGCCGCGCGTAAGTTCTAGGTGAGCGCGAGCTTGTGCGGTCCGCCGCTCCGGCCCCCTCACCTGCGAAAAAGCCGAGCGCCAATCACGTTGTTGCGATTACCGTTCTGATTTGAACTGGGAACGATAACGGATGCTGCAGCGCACAGTCGGGAACAAATTTTCGGCAGAATAGCAAGCTGTTGTTGCAGCTAGGACGCACAACTGTGACATCTGAGCAGAATACCAGATAGCACACATTGATCGTTTCGACAGCGAATAACAACCGTCGGTAGTCGAGCCTTTCATAGGACGATTTTTATGTCCGCTTTACCTCCGAAGTCGAGCGATGGATTTGCTGCCCAAAATTTTCTGCTTGCCAATCGCGACGGCTATAGTCTCAATGCGTACGGCACATCACAGGTTCGCGACCCGAACATAGGTTTGGGAACCTTCTGAGATCGAGGAGACTGCATGCCGCCAGCCGCCGGAACCCTGCTATCGCAATTAGCTTTGGCCGGATTCGTACTGTGTGCCCGGCCGGTGCTGGCCGATACCGGGCCGACACGCGGTGCCGAGGCGGCCTACACGGAGAGCGGCGAGGCGAGTTGGTACGGTCCGCGGCACGAGGGGCAGCGCACCACCAGCGGCGAGCGGTTCGACAGCTCCAAGCTAACGGCGGCCCATCCCAGCCTGCCGATGGGCAGCTACGTCCGCGTGACGGTGCAGCAGACCGGCCGGTCCATCGTGGTGCGGGTCAACGACCGCGAGCCGCCGCATGGGGTGCGCTGCATCGACCTCTCGCGCGCCGCCGCCGAGCGGCTCGGCATCGCCGCGCGTGGCGTGGCCGACGTGTCGCTGGCCCAGGTGACCCAGGACGACGCGATCGAAGTCGCCGAGGCGCCTGCGGATGCGGGATTAGGCGTAGACCACCCGACGGTGCGGGGAGCCCGCAACATTACTGGGCGACATGGTCGGCTACATAGGCGCCCCGGGCACCGATAGGTTTCTCCTCGCCCACCGTGCTGTCGCGCACGGTTTGCAGTTCCAGCTCGGCGTTCAGTTCGGCCCCCACCAGCACGGCCAGCGCGCTGACGTAAAACCACATCATAACGCCGACAACGGCGCCAAGCGGCCCGTACGTCGAATCGTAGCTGGCCAGGTGCTGCACATAGAACGAGAACAGCGCGGAGGCGGTAAGCCACAGCAGGGTAGCGACCAGCGATCCTGGCGTAACCCACCGCCAGGCCGCGCTGCGCCGCGACGGGCCGAAGCGGTAGAGCAGCGACAGCGCGAGCAGGACGAAGATCATCATGGCAGCCAGGCTGCCGATGCGGGTGATCAGCGCTGCATAGGCGGTGATGAAGAAGAAGCTCTCGAGCGCGGGCAGCAGCACCAGCGATGCCAGCCCCACCACCGCGGCCAGGATGGCGCCGAGGGTCATCCCGATGGCGGTCAACTGGAAGCGCAGGAAGCTGCGCGTCTCCCGCTCCTCATAGGCGAGGTTGAGCGCGCCCAGGATGGATTTCGTGCCGGTGGATGCCGACCACAGCGCGATCATGATGCTGATCGCCAAGCTGGCCGTCAGCGTGCCGGCCGGCTTGCTGACCAGGAGCTGCACCCGGTCGGCGATCAATTGGTAGGCGCTGGGCGGCAGGATGCCCCGGAGCTGGGTGAGCTGCGGGCCGACCGTGGCCGGGTCGAACACCAGGCCGTAGATCGACACCAGCATGGAGATGGCGGGGAACAGCGCCAGGGTGGCATAGAAGGCGCAGCCGGCGGCCGACAGCGAGATGCGGTCGGTGATCACCTCGCGCGCGGTGCGCAGGATCACGCGTTTCCAGCCGGACCACGGGATGTCGAGCGGGGTGTGCGCCAGGCGGCCCAGCCTGACCGAGTCGGGCCGTCTTGCAACCGCGTCCGCGCTGAGCATATCGCCCCTGGCCTTCGGGCCTGCGGAGGCGGGTATGGGCGGGACGGCACCGGTGTCATCCATCGTCGCTGGTGAACCTTCAAGGCGTTAACCCAAAACGTAGGCCGGTCTGTCATGGTTGCCCTTGCCGGATGCGGGCCGCGACAGGCGGGCGATTGCACCGTCGGAATGTGACCACTATCCACGCCGCACATGCGGCGGAAAGGCTAGCCAGAGTGACCCCAAAGATCGCCCAGTTTCTTGCGACCAAGCCGGCTACCCCTTGCCTGGTGCTCGATCTGGACCGGGTGGAGGCGAATTTTGCGGCCATGCGGGCGTCGTTCCCCGATGCGCACATCTATTACGCGGTGAAGGCCAACCCCGCGCGGCCGGTGCTGGAACGGCTGCTGGCGCTGGGCAGCCGCTTCGATGCGGCAAGCTGGGAGGAGATCGCGCTGTGCCTGGCAGCGGGCGTGCCGCCCAGCCGCCTGTCGTTCGGCAACACCATCAAGAAGGCGAGCGCCATACGGCGTGCGGCGGCCGCCGGCATCGACCTGTTCGTGTTCGACTGCGGCGAGGAGCTGGAGAAGATCGCCCGCAACGCGCCCGGATCGCGCGTGTTCTGCCGGCTGGCCGTGGGCACGGTCGGGTCGGTGTTCCCCCTGGCGCGCAAGTTCGGCGCAGGCATGGAACTGGCCAGCGAGCTGCTGCTGCGGGCACGCGACCTGGGCCTCGACCCCTACGGCCTGTCGTTCCACGCCGGCAGCCAGCAGACGAGTGCAGAGGCGCATGAGGCGGCCATCGGCCAGGTCGCGATGCTGTTCGACGAGCTCGAGCAGGCGGGCGTCAAGCTGCGCATGATCAACATGGGCGGCGGCTTCCCGACCCGCTACCAGGAAGACATCCCCGGCATCGACAGCTTTGCGCACGGGATCGACCGGGCGATGCGGTTCCATTTCGGCAACCAGCCGCCGGAGATGTTCCTGGAGCCGGGCCGCTACATGGTGGGCGATGCCGGCGTGGTGAGCACCGAGGTGGTGCTGGCCAGTCATCGCCTGAAGAACGATCCGCTGCGCTGGGTGTACCTCGACATCGGCAAGTTCGGCGGCCTGTCCGAGACGGAGGCCGAGGCGACGCGCTACGAGTTCCGTACGCCGCATGATGGCGGCGAGGATGGTCCGGTGATCATCGCCGGCCCGACCTGCGACAGTGCCGACATCCTGTATGAGAAGACGCCCTACCGCCTGCCGTTGGCGCTGCGCGACGGCGACCGGATCGAGATTTTGGCGACGGGCGCCTACGTGACAACCTACGCCAGCACCGGATTCAACGGGTTTCAGCCGCTGGCCGAACACTACATATAGAGGCGTCAACGAACAGGGCGCAGGCCACGCCCAGCAGGGCGCCGGCGATGCAGTCGCCCAGGAAGTGGAAATCGGCACCGAGCAAGCCGGTGGCCACCAGCGCGGGCAAGGCAGCCAGGACCGGCCTGAACGCGGTGGCGCTGTGCCGCCAGGCGACCGCACAGGGCGCAGTGATGACCGTAGTATGACCGGACGGGAAGGACGCCCATCCTGGCCCGCCGTGGAAGGGCGCGAAGCCGAAGCGATGATTGGTGATCCAGGACGGGTTGCCCTGCACCCAGGTTTCCGGCCACAGCCGGCCGAAACCTTGCTTCAGAACGTCCTTGGCTGCGTCGGCCATCAGGGTAGCGAGGCAGGCGGCCAACAGAACCCGTCCCGCGGTGCCGGGGCGCCAGCCGCATAGCCACGCAAGGCCGGCGCCCGCCAAGGCGAGCACCGACCCGGGTAACGGCACGTCGGCGACCCAGGTCAGCCAGACACACCAGGCCGGCCGATGCAGGGCGTGCATTGCGGTGGATAGAGGCTTGTCGAGCAGCAGTATCGATGCGGCAATCGTGGAGAGACCGATCGCAGCGGCTGCCGATGCTTGTTTTCGCATGTTGAAGCAAGGCCTGCTTTTTCGAGAAAAAGCAGCAAAAATTTTGCTTGCGCGGTCGCGCTAAGCCCCGCCCCAGTTCATCGTGAGCCCGCCATCCATCGTCCAGGTCTGCCCGGTTACGTAATCGCCGGTATCGGCGGCCAGGAACAGCGCCAATGCGGCGATCTCCTCCGGCTGGCCGGGGCGGTGCCAGGGGATTGCCTCCATGCTTTTGGCGCGCGCAGCCGGGTCGTCCAGGCGTTTCTGCGTCATTGGCGTCTGGATCAGGCCGGGGGCGATGGCGTTCACGTTGATCTTGTCGGATGCCACCTCCACCGAGAGCGAGCGTACCAGGGAGTTCACCCCTGCCTTGGCCATGCCGTAGGGCGCGCTGTTGGGCGTTGGCAGGTGGCCCGCGACTGAACCCACGAACACGAGGCGGCCTTTGCCGCCCGCCGAATGCCGCAACTGCACAAAGGCGCGCGCGCACAGCAGCGGGCCCTTCAGGTCGGTGTTCAGGATCAGGTCCAGCTTGCCCTCGTCCATCTCGGCCACCGTGGTGCTGCCGCCCATGCCGACTCCGGCATTGGCCACCAGCAGATGCGGGGTGCCGAGCGCCGTTGACGCCGCGGCGAAGAAGCGATCGACCGAAGCCGGGTCGGCAACATCGAGCTGGCCGACCCAGGCTTTCCTGCCAGCCGCCTCCACCATGGCGCGTGTGGCGCCTGCGCCCTCGGCATCGGTGTGGTAGCCGATTGCGACGTCGGCGCCCTCTTCGGCGAAGAGCTTGGCCGTGGCCTGTCCGATGCCGGAATCCGCACCTGTCACGATAGCCATCTTGCCCATGAGTTTCATGACGGTAGCCCTACTGATAAGCCGAGCCGTCCGCGGCGCGTGCAGGGTGCAGCACGTAGTGCCCGTCCGGCGGCACCGCGACATGGTTGAAGTCATGCGCCAGGCGGTCGAGCGCGGTGCGCAGGGCGGAGCCGTGCATGGCATGGCCATGGCCGGTGATGGCGTACTCGGGCTGCAGGCGGGCCAGCAATTCGACCGATTTGCGGGAAGCTTCCCAGTCGGCGGTGAAATACATCGGCGGCCCGTGCAGCTCCGGCGCCTGCGTGGCCGCGGCATAGGCGGATTCTTGCGCCGTGGTGATGAACGCGTCGCCGGCGATCAGGCCACGGTCGGCCGCACGCCAGAACGATACGTGGCCCACCGAATGGCCGGGCGTGTGCATCCAGCGCCAGCCCGGCATGAAAGGGACGGACCCATCGTCCGGCAGGGCATGCAGCCACCGCTGCACATCGACCGGGCTGCGCGGGAACAGCGGCGACAGACGGGACATCAGGCCGCCACCCACGTGCGGATCGGGCGGCGGATAGGAGGACGTGCCGTTCAGGTAGGCCAGTTCGTGCGGGTGCGCGTAGATCGGCACATCCCATTCTGCCGCCAACGTCTCCAGCAAGCCGACATGGTCGAAATGACCATGGGTGAGCACGATGGCGCTGGGCTTGGCGCCAGCCCCGAACCGGCTTTCGGCTGCATGTTCGATCAGCCGGCGCGTGCCGGGCAGGCCGGCATCGATCAGGACCCAGGGCCCGCCGGGCGTCCCGGCCAGCACGATGTTGACGATGCCGAGCCGCCGATAGGCGAGGTCGGGTGCCAGCACCACGACGCCTTCCTTGTCGGCCGTGCCGTACAGGGCCGATGGGTCGACCTCGATCTGCTGTGCCATGGCGCCACCTCCGGCCGCCACAACCGCCCGCGCGGGGGCGGGTTTGCTGCCGTTACGCGGCCGTTGCAGTCAGGCTGTGGGTCGCGGCATAGAGCGCCACGAACGCCAGGGTGGAGAGAAAATCGGCAAGAAGCGGTCGGCCGGCGAGTAGAAGCGCGTGCAACCGTCTTCCATCGGTCCCGGTCAACGTCTCGCCCGTCGGCCTATGTCTCTCTAAGCCTCGGCATCAGTTCGACGAAGTTACAAGGGCGATGCCGGTTGTCCAGCTGCCAGACTAGTATGTCGTCCCAGGCGTCGCGCACCGCGCCGGTGCTGCCCGGCAGGGCGAAGAGGTAGGTGCCCTGGGCCAGCCCGGCCAGCGCGCGGGACTGGATCGTCGAGGTGCCGATCTTCTGGTAGCTCAGCATGCGGAACAGCTCGCCAAAGCCCTCGATCCGCTTCTCGATCACCTGGTCGAAGGCTTCCGGAGTCACGTCGCGCCCGGTCAGGCCGGTGCCGCCGGTCGTGATCACCACGTCGATGGCGGGGTCGGCGACCCAGCGGCGCAGGTGGGCTGCAATCGCTGCAGCATCGTCGCGCTCGATGGCGCGGTCGGCGATCCGGTGGCCGGCAGCCTCGATTCGAGCTGCCAGCGTGTCGCCCGAGGTGTCGTCGGCTGCGCTGCGTGTGTCGGACACGGTCAGCACGGCGATGTGCACGGGCTTGAACGCGACCGTCTCGTCGATTCGCGACATGCTCAGTGCAGCCTGACGACCGCTTGCTGGATACGCGGGCGCGGCACGGCGCCCAGCTCCGGCGTGAAGCAGGGCCAAACGCCGTCGGCCAGCGCTTCCAGGCTGGGCGAGGCCAGGCGGAAACGAGCGGCGTAGCCCCACAGGTTGGTCAGCGTGCGCTGCACGAAGTGACGGGTCTCCTCGGCCTGGATCGTTTCCAGGAACATGAGCGGATCGCATTCTGCGGGCAACTGGGCCGCCCAGCGCTGCACCGCATTGGGCCCGGCATTGTAGCTGGCCAGGACGCGCAGCAGGTCGTCGCCGGCGATGCCGGGCTGGGCCAGGTAGGCCAGGTAGGCCTGGCCGAGACGAAGGTTTTGCCCCGAATCACGCAAGGCGTCGGCCGAGACCGCATGGCCCAGTGCGCTGGCCGTCTGCGGCATCAGCTGCATCAGTCCGTTTGCGCCGGCGCCAGACAAAGCGGCGCTGTCGAAGTTCGATTCCACATGGGTCACCGCGTATACCAGGGCGCGGTCCAGCCGGAAGCCGCCACGAGGTCGCAATGTGGGCGCGGGCAGATCGGCGTTGATGACGCCGACCACGCCGGACAGGTCGGCCACCAACGCCGGGAGCTGGGCGGCGCCCGCGACGAGGAACAGCGCGCGGGACAACGCCGGGTGTCCCTCGACCGTCGACCACAACCCGCGCAACTCACCCTCCGCCCTGGCCGGTTCGCCCACCTGCAGCAGCGCAAACGCCCGGCGGCCCTGCGGCGTGGCGGCGATGGCGTCCATATCGGCCTGGCCCAGCATCGGGGTGGCGAAGGCTGCGGCTGGTGCCAGCCCGAGCTGATGGCGGGCCAGCATGCCGTGCAGCGTGCGCGGTTCGGCGGCCGCACGCAGCAGCCACCGATGCGCGGCGTCGCTGTCGCCCGAACGAAGATGCGCGCGTGATGCCCAAAAGGCGGCGCTGGCCCGAAGTGCCGCCCCCGCCCCCTCGGCCAGCGAGGCGCCCTCGAACAGGGATGCGCTGGCTGCGGCCGCGCCGCGCCGCCACGCCGCCAGGCCAGCGACGTAGGCAGCCTCGCCGTCGCGGCCCCGGCTTTGGGCGAAGGCTGCGCGGCCGACCCGCAGGGCCGCCGCATCCCGCCCGCGCACCAGGGCGTCGCGCGCGGCACTCGCCGCAGCCGACGGTGCGCCGATTCCCCCCGCAGCAAATCCCGAACTCAACGAGGCCGAAGCTGGCGCGGGCGGCGGCCTGGCGCCGGCCGGCAGGCGGCGCATCAGCAGGGCGTAGATGGCGCACGCGTCCGGTAAATCGGCGTATCGGCCGAGCCAGTCCGACAGCGCAGGTGCCGCAACCCGCGTTGGGCGAGCCAGCAGGCGGTCGGCCAAGATGTGCCCCAGCAGCGTGTCGTCCGTCAGCCGGCCTGTTTCCGCCACGGCGGCGGGAATCAGGCCATGACGCTGCAACGCGAAAATCCGCCGAACCCGCGCCGCCTCGCTGGGAGGCAGCGGCTGGGGCAGGCCAACACCGCTGGAGCTGGCCGGTGGAAGCACCCGGGGTACGGCCATGGCGGTTTCTTCGGGTGACGCCGCGCCGCTCGCTGTGGCCTGGGCGGGCCGCAACGCGGTTCCGGCCAGGATGGCAGCACCCGCAAAGACGGCGCGGGCTGCAGAGAGGCGGGAGACGGTAGAGCGTATCCCTCGCATGGCGGCGGCATAGACAGTATCTTGGCGCCGGGCGCAAGCCTTGATCGCGCGGAGGCTAATGAAGGCAGGATTGTGGCAAGGTCTCGTAAATGCGGGGCCGTTCGCAGCAAGACTCTGCCGCGCCAGCAGCTTAGTAGAGATTTGCCTAGACTGTTCTCATAACGCATCCAGTCGTCGCCGCAGCGCAACAAAGTCTGCCCACGCATCTTTTTTGGCTGCTGGCGTGCGCAGAAGATAGGCGGGATGCAGCATCGGCAGCGTGGATATTGGTTCCGGCAAGCCTGGTACCGCAACGGGCTGCCATTTGCCGCGCAGGCGGCGCACCGTCTCGTCGCGCCCGGTGAGGATGCGGGCGGGCAATTGGCCGAGCGTGACGATCAGGCGCGGGCGCAACAGGGTAAGATGGCGCCACACGAACGGCGCGCAGGTCTGGATTTCGGAGTCCGCCGGCGCCCGGCCGCCGGGCGGCCGCCACGGCACCAGGTTTGTCACCAGGCAATCCTGCCGTGTCAGCCCGATGGAGGCCAGCATACGGTCGAGCAGCACGCCGGCCGGCCCTGCGAAGGGGCGGCCGGCCAGATCCTCCTCGGCGCCTGGCGCCTCGCCCACCAGGACCAGCCCGGCAGCCGGGTTGCCGTCGGCCAGCGCCATGTTGGTGGCCGTCGTAGCGAGCGGGCAATCGCGGAAATTGGCCATCGTGCGATACAGGGCTTCCAGCGTGCGGGCGGCGTCGGCCGCGGCCTGCGCGCTTCGCACGGAGCCGGCGCGCGGCTGCGCGGCGGGGGCAGCCTTACTGGCCTTGGCGGGGAGTGGCGCCTGCGGAGCCGACGGGGCCAGGCGGTCGATGGGATGATCGAGCAGCGCCTCGTCGGCACCCCATTCGATTTGCAGCCGCAGCGCGGCGAGCATGTCCATCGGCGTGTTCTACCGGCGCGCCAGGTTTGCGCAAACAGCGCTCGGGCCTAGGTAGAGGGTCAAGATGATAAGCGCCGCGCGCCTCTTCACTCGCGGCAACTGCTTACCTTATACGTCAACGAACAGGCTTTGTGCGAAAACGAACGGCAGGAACGGGACAGACCAGGATGAGCGACCGCGAAGCGATGGAGTTCGACGTAGTCGTCGTAGGTGCCGGCCCCGCCGGCCTGGCCGCCGCGATCCGGCTGAAGCAGCTGGCCCCCGATGCGGCGGTGTGCGTGGTGGAAAAGGCGGGCGAGGTCGGCGCACATATCCTGTCGGGCGCGGTGATCGAGCCGCGCGCGCTGGAGGAGCTGCTGCCCAACTGGCGCGAACTGGATGCGCCGATCCACACCGAGGCGCGCGAAGACCACTTCGTGTTCCTGACCAAGCGCCGCGCTTGGAAGTCGCCGGTGCTGCCGCCGCAGATGAACAACCATGGCAACTACATCGTCAGCCTTAGCGACGTGACCCGCTGGCTGGCTCGTCAGGCCGAGGCGCTGGGCGTGGAGATCTATCCCGGCTTCTCGGCCGCCGAACTGCTTGTTGAGGACGACCGTGTCGTGGGCATCGCCACCGGCGACATGGGCATCACCAGGGAGGGCGAGCGCGGTCCCAACCACGCGCCAGGCATGGAGCTGCGCGCCGCCTACACGCTGTTCGGCGAGGGCTGCCGCGGCTCGCTGTCCAAGCAGCTGATGGAGCGTTTTGATCTGCGAAAGGGGATCGATCCGCAGACCTACGGGCTGGGCATTAAGGAGCTGTGGGAAATACCGCGCGAAAATCACAAGCCCGGCTTCATCATGCATACGGTCGGCTGGCCGGCCGACAAGGATACCTATGCCGGTTCCTGGCTGTATCATTTCGGCGACGGGCTGGTCTCGTTCGGCTACGTCGTTGGCCTGGACTACGCCAACCCCTGGCTCTCCCCGTTCGACGAGATGCAGCGATTGAAGACGCACCCGCATATGCGCAAGCATTTCGAGGGCGGCCGGCGAATCAGCTATGGCGCGCGTGCGCTGTCCGAGGGAGGCTTCCAGTCTATCCCCAAGCTGACCTTCCCCGGCGGCGCGCTGATCGGCGACTCGGCCGGGTTTTTGAACCTGCCGAAGATCAAGGGCACCCACTGCGCGATGAAGTCCGGCATGCTGGCCGCCGAAGCGGCAGCCGAGGCGCTGGCCGGCGACCGCACGGCCGAGCTGACGGCCTACACGCAAAAGTTCAAGGCGAGCTGGCTGTATCCGGAGCTGAAGTCCGCGCGCAACCTGCGCCCGGCCTTTGCCAAGTTCGGGCTGTACGGTTTCATGGCGTATTCCGGCCTGGACACCTTCGTGTTGCGTGGCCGCGCACCGTGGACGTTTCACCACAAGCACCGTGACAATGAGGTGCTGAGCAAGGCGGCCGACGCGCCGAAGATCGAGTATCCGAAGCCCGACGGCAAGCTGACCTTCGACCGCCTCTCCTCGGTGTTCATCAGCAACACCAATCATGAGGAAAACCAGCCGGTCCACCTCAAGCTGCGCGATCCCGGGCGCTGGCTGGGCGTAAATTGGGAGGAGTATCGCAGCCCTGAGAGCCGCTACTGCCCCGCCGGCGTGTACGAAGCAGTGGGCGTGGAGGAGGGTCACCCGCGTTTGCAGATCAACGCGCAAAACTGCGTGCACTGCAAGACGTGCGACATCAAGGATCCGACGCAGAACATCGACTGGTCGGCGCCGGAAGGCGGCGGCGGCCCGGCCTATCCTGGGGGTATGTAGCGCAGCGCCGGCGTTGCCGAGAATTGTACCCGCTCCTCATGCGCGGGCAGGAGGGCGCAAGGCCGGCAAGCCCCGATGACGGTTCGGCCGGCATCTGCGTCGAGGGCCGTTGCTGACAGCCGGTCCGCGCCGGTCTAGGGTGCAGCGATGAAGAAGCTTGCAACCACGATCGCCCTCACCCTGCTGGCTGCCGCCGCCCGCGCCGAGCGGCCGGCCGATTACCTGGTTTCGCAGTTTGCGGCCCATCAGGGCGACATGCCGATGGCCGCCGCCCGTATGCAAGGCGCCCTGGCCGGCGATCCGTCCAGCGAGGAGCTGCGGGAGGATGCCTTCGTGCTGTCCCTGCTGGCCGGTGCGCCGGGAGCGCCGGAGCTGGCCCGTACCTTGCCGGCCAATCCGCTGGCGCAGTTGCTGCTGGCCGGGACCGCAGCGCGGGAGGGCCGGTGGCAGGCGGCCGAGCTGGGCTTTGCCGAACTGCCGCATCAGCCGCTGGCCGATGCGCTGCGACCGCTGCTGGTAGCCTGGGCGCAGCAGGCGCAGGGCCAGTCCGACCGCGCGATGGACACGCTGCAGCCGGCGCTGGCCAACAACCGGCTGGGCACGATCGCCCTGCTGCACACAGCCCTGATCGCGGACGCGGCGCATCGCGACGGGCTGGCGCAGCGTCTGTATGCCGATCTCGCCCACGCGCAAAGCCAGCCGAGCCTGCAGTTCGCCCAGATATTGGCAAACTGGCAGGCCCGCAGCGGCGACATGGCCGCTGCCCGGGCCACCATCGACGGCGCGGTGCGCGCGACGCCCGAATTGGCGATCGCCCAGCCTGGCCTGGTCGCCGCCCTGGCACATCCGGCCTCGCCCACCCCGCTGCACGGGCTGGCCCAGGTGCTGATCGAGGTGGCCGCGGCCACGATAGGGCAAGACGACCACGATGTCAGCGAGCTGCTTGTGAAGGTGGCCACCGCCCTGGAGCCGGACATGGTCGAGGCCCACCTGCTCGCCTCGGAAATCGCCACCGGTCATCATCAATGGACTCTGGCGGCCAGCGAGTTGGAGCGCGTTCCGGCCAGCGCGCCGTTGGCGCCGGTGGTGCAGATGCGCTTGGCCGGCCTGTACGTTCGCAGCGGCCGTGGGGCGGACGCCGTGCACGTGCTAGACAGGCTGGCGGACGCCTTCCCGGACCGGCCGGAGCCGTTGGCCCAGTTGGGTGACACCCTAGCTGGACAGAACCGGTTTGCCGAAGCGGTTTCCGCCTATGACCGCGCCGTCGCACTCGTTCCGCATGCCGTTGCCAGCGACTGGACGCTTTTCTATGCTCGCGGTGCGGCCTTGGAGCGGCTGCACGAGTGGCCGCGCGCGCAGGCGGACATGAACCGCGCGCTGGAACTCTCGCCAGGCCAGCCGGCCGCGCTGAACTTCCTGGGCTACTCGATGGCCGATCGTAACCAAAACCTGGCGGCCGCCGAGGACATGATCGAGCGCGCCCTGCATGCCAGGCCCAACGACGGTGCCATCGTCGATAGCCTGGGCTGGGTAAAGCTGCGCCTGGGCGACACGCGCGAGGCCCTTCGTCTGCTTGAAAAGGCGGCCGAACTGGAGCCGGAGGATCCCAGCATAACGGGCCATCTTGGCGATGCATACTGGATCGCCGGCCGGCATCTGGAGGCTGAGGACCAGTGGCGCCGCGCCCTGGTGCTGAAACCCGATCCGGACGAACAGGCTCGCATCGAGGGCCGGCTGAAGAACGTGGTCCGCTAGCGTCCTCCGCAACGCCGTGCGCAGCCCGCTGTTTGGTCGGCACACGCAAGCAGGAGATAGGTGATGGGGGAAACGATCGCGGACTTCAATCGCGCCAAGCCGGCCAGGTCGATGCCGCCGGCAGAACTGGCTCGCGCGCTTGGCTGGTTCTCGGGTGCTCTGGGCGCGGTCGAGTTGGCGGCGCCCTGCGCGCTGACCCGCCTGCTGGGCCTGCGCGGGCACGAAACGGTTGCGCGCAGCTACTTCCTACGTGAAACCGGCACCGGCGAGAAAGTCCTCAGCTCCAACGCCCCGACCGACTGGGTGTGGGGCCGGGTGGGCGGCGACGCGCTCGACATCGCCACTGTGGCACTTGGCTTCGGTGGACCGCGACGAGCCAATGCAGCGCTGGCGTTGGTCTCGCTGCTGGGGTGACGTCCATCGATCTGATCTGCGGCGTCATGCTGACCTGCCACGAGGGCTGAGCGGGCGTCGTTTTCCCGGCTGCGCGATGACGGAGGACATGGTGCCGATGAGCGCCCGACCTGTCGGTCGATTCACAAACCTTGTTGGTGAGGCCACGAACGCGGAAGGTTTGTCCGACAACGTGTTGACCGAGGTTGCGCCGGCCAAGGTGAACCTGATGCTGCACGTGACCGGTCGGCGGCCGGATGGCTACCATCTGCTGGACAGCCTCGTCGTGTTTGCCGGCATTGGTGACCGGCTGACGGTAGCCCCGTCCCGGGAACTGGCCCTGACGCTGGACGGCCCGTTCGCCGCGGGGCTGCAGGCCGAGTCGGACAACCTCGTGCTGCGTGCCGCGCGCGCGCTGGCTGACGCCAGCGGCGTGGCGCCGCATGCGGCCCTGCACCTGGACAAACGCCTGCCGGTTGCCTCCGGGATCGGCGGCGGCTCGTCCGATGCTGCCGCCGCCCTTCGGCTGCTGTCGGCGTTCTGGCGCGTGCAGGTGCCGGCCGCGCTGCTGCACAGCGTAGCCGCGGGCCTGGGTGCCGACGTGCCGGTGTGCTTGCGGCCGGTGCCGAGCCGGATGGGTGGTGTGGGCGAGGTGCTGTTGCCGGCACCGCGCGTGCCGCCCTGCGGTCTCGTCCTGGTGAACCCCGGTTGCGCGCTGGCGACGCAGGCGGTGTTCCGTGCCCGGATGGGCGCGTTTTCCCCGGTGCCTCAGTTGCCAGCTGCGTGGCCCAATGCGGATAGTATGGCGGACGGGCTGGCGTTGCTGAGCAACGACCTGGAGCAGCCTGCCATCGGGCTGTGCCCGGTGATCGCCGAGGTTCTGGCCGGCTTGCGCAGGGCGCCCGGCTGCCTGCTCGCCCGGATGAGCGGGTCTGGCGCCACCTGTTTCGGCCTGTTTGCCGATGCTGCGCAGGCGCATGAGGCGGTCGCTGCCCTCGGTCGGCCAGGCTGGTGGTGCTGGGGCGGCGGCCTGTGGCAGCCCCCACTTTACGCGGGCGCCGGCCGCACCTAATGACGGTGCTGGATTGGGGCGTCGCCAAGCGGTAAGGCAGCGGATTTTGATTCCGCCATGCGGAGGTTCGAATCCTCCCGCCCCAGCCACACAATCACGGATTGTAGGCGCTCATTCTGGAGCGGCGGTTTGTCGGCAGATTTGGTCGACTTGTCGTTGGTTTGGCCAGGTGGCGTGCTCGCATCGCGTGCAGGAGACGTCTTCCGGTGCGCAAACTGGACAGAGAGAGGCCCAGCGTCTCTTTTGGCCCGTTCGGCACTCCGTGATGCAGTTTGATGCGGCTTCGCAGGTAACTGAGCCGGTGCGCTGCTAGCCCCGGCGATGTAACGCTTCTGCCCCTCGCTCCGTGTCAGCTCGATCGGCACGCCGCCTTGCCGCAGCCGGGTCAGGCTTGCCCGAACGGTGGGGTAGCCAGCCGGTCAGGGCAACGAGGTTTGCCAAGCGAGGCGCCCTCGCCGGTTTGCACCGCCGCCAGCACCTGGCCGAGCTTGCCGCCCGGCGGGCGCGGCTGACTCGCTGCCTTGTCGTCGGCGGGTGCCGGCAGGAGCTTCGGCGGAATGGTAGCAGCTTGATCCGGTTCAACAATCAGGCGGTGTCGACGGCTTGCCGGCCCGCCTCCGTGATCCGCAGCAGGATGTGCTTGCCTTGTTCGTCCGAGCGCCAGGCGTTCTTGGCGCTGCGGTCGGGTGTTCCTCGATCAGATTGGCGCGAGCATGGCCTTCAGCAGCTTGGCCGCTTTCGGCGCCGCAGAGTCGGCGCCCTCCGACAAACGAAGCACGTGGCCGTAGCGCCGGGCAGCAAAGGAGATGAGGACGGCGTCTTGGGTCAGTGAGGTCGGTTTGATCTTGGTCGGCACGGCATCGTCTCCGCTGCAGCAGCCGCACTATGCAGCCGCTTGCACCGACGCAAGCTCCGCTCGCCGAGCGAGGCACGCACGCCGCCAGCCACCGTCCGCCGCGCGCCCACACAGCAATGCTCTGCGCGGGGCGGAAGTCGAGTGAGTTCTGGCGGACAAGGTGACATTCGAGGGTGTCGCCGAATGCACAGGAAAGCGCGCGTCCGCTTTGCGCCCAATTCCGTTGAAAAAGGCTGTTGTAGTTGGGCGGCCACGCTGATTCAGTAGTCGTCGCAAGTAGCAGGGTCACGGCCATGATGGGCGAGCGAGCAGTCCGACAAGAGGTGCTGTTCTACGGTTTTAATCTCGACGACCACGTGCCTGCCGACCATTTGCTGCGCTCCATCGACCGCTTCGTCGAGTTGAGCGACATCCGGCGCCAGCTCGCACCTTACTACAGCGCCATTGGCCGGCCCTCGATCGACCCCGAACTGATGATTCGCATTTTGCTGATCGGCTATTGCTGCGGCATTCGCTCCGAGCGGCGGCTGTGCGACGAGGTCCATCTGAACCTTGCCTACCGCTGGTCTGCCGCTTCGACCTGACCGACCCGGTGCCGGACCACTCAACCTTCAGCAAAACCGGCATGGGCGCTTCCGTGACAGTGACCGGCTGCGACGGCTGCTCGAGGCTACGGTGCAGCGCTGCATGGCCGAAGGCATCGTTACAGGCCAGGGCTTTGCGGTCGACGCCAGCATGATCAGGGCTGATGCCAATCGCGCAAACTCGGTGCGGGGAGACCAGGGTCTGCCGACCGAGGCAGCCGGCCGCGCCGTGGACGAGTATCTGGACGTCCTCAATGATGCAGCCTTCGGTGCAGCAACGCCGGTCACCCCGAAGTTCATCTCGAACTCTAACCCCGCTGCGCGATGGACCGGTGCTGGCGGTGGGTTAGCGTTCTTTGCCTACTGCACCAACTACCTGATCGACCTTGAGCACGCCGTGATCGTGGATGTCGAGGCGACGACTGCGGTGCGTCAGGCCGAAGTGACCGCGCAACGGGTTATGCTTAATCGCACCGGGACCGCTTCGGACTCTGGCCGGAACGGCTTGGTGCCGACACAGGCTACGGTGACGCGAACAACCTGGCCTAGCTGGTGCATGAGCGCGGCATCGAGCCGCACATTCCGGTGTTCGACAAGGCTAGCCGAAGCGACGGCACCTTTTCCCGATCCGACTTCGCCTATAACCATACCCGGGACTGCTACATCTGCCCTGCCGGGAAAAAACTGTCTCAGTTCAGGCGGGAATACGCCACACCCTGGTCTGGCATCCACAGCGATGGCTTCATGCGCTACCGGGCAGTCAAGCGCGACTGCGACGTTTGCACCCTCAAGCCGCAATGCTGTCCCGGCCAGCCAGTCCGCAAGATCCCTCGCTCGATCCACGAGGGAGCCCGCGATATGGCGCGGCGCTGTCACACACCGACGCCTACGTCATCTCGACCCGCGAGCGGAAAAAGGTGGAGATGTTGTTTGCCCACCTCAAGCGCATCCTGAAGCTCGATCGCCTCCGTCTCAGAGGACCCAATGGAGCCGAAGACGAGTTCCTCCTCGCCGTAAGCGCCCAAAACCTCCGCAAGCTCGCCAAGCTGATCCCGATGCCGGCGCCATTGGTGCCAAGCTGAGCGAAGGAAAGGCGGAAGCGCTCATGAGGTGCGTCAAGCCGCCGTTTAACGACCGCCTTTTTCAACGGAATTGGCCTGATCTCGGACACTTAGACTAGCATCACAGTCCGCGCTCTCCTTTGCTCGAAGTGCAACCGCAGCAGCAGCAGCCGCACACGGCGCCGCTGCAGACGGGTATCCCCGATCCCGCCCAGCACGGCCCCACGCGCCTTGGCCGCCGCCAACGCCGCCCGTGTCCGCTTGCTGATCAACTCCCGCTCCTTCTGCGCCATCGCCGCGCAGATGCGCATCATCAGGTCGTTGGCACTGGGCATGTTTGCCGCCCAAGCCCACGACGGCTCGAGATGTGGGTGCACTTTCATCAGTTACGCCGTATTACTTCCACTCTGGAACGGTGAAGGCGAGGCAGTTGCAGAATTGTTTCAAGATAGGTGTCGCGCTGATCGTTGCGGCGTCTTGCGTGACGACGGTCCTCGCGGAATTACCTACGCTCTCGGACCCGTTTGCTGCGCTGGCAATATATGATGGTGAGTGGGCAGTCCATGCGCAGCATCCCTGGAGCGGTGCGGCCGTCGGTGCCGTAGATCGGCTGACCAGTCGTTGCCATAGCTTTTCGGCTTACTTCGTCTGCGAGCAGACAATCAACAGCAAGCCGACCAGCCTCCTCGTCTACACGCTCGCAGAAGGAAAGCGGCTCCATACTCGCACAATCACGCCTGATGGATTGGCGGGTGGACGCGGCGATCTTTCGCTCTTGGACAAGCACTGGACCTATCTGGATAAGCCGCCAGCTTCGCTCAAAGGCAACTGGTCGCGGGTCGAAAACTTCATTGTGGATCAGGATCACATTCGCTTTGAGGAGTATGAATCGGCCGATGAGGGTCGAACCTGGAAGTTGATCAACACTGGGCAAGAAGAGCGGCAGCGTAACTAGTGGTCCATCGCTCTTGTTCGATCAGCTCGCAACCGAGCACCATCTCCTCTACACCCGGCAATTCGAGTTCGGCAACGGCCTCCGCCCGCCCAATCACTCGCTCGACTGTCGTATGCGTCCAAGCACACCCCGGCCTGGGTGTCGGAACACGCAGCGCCGTCAGCTCTCGTGCGAGCCCGACGAGCGTCGAGACCCCATCGGATCGCAGCCGCTCGATCTCGATCCGAACGCGATGCGCCGTGCGGTCCGCCTCGTCCG
>CAXUHU010000029.1:0-35334 GCA_964250925.1 uncultured Acetobacteraceae bacterium | reverse complement strand
TAGAATTCAACACCTACCGCGACGTAGCGGCGGGGTGGTCCGCGCTGCCATCTCTTCCAGATAACCTATCGATGTCGTCGATCCCGACGGGCGCCTAGCCGAAACTGAGCGCCCGGCCCCCGCTTAGAAGGAACAAGCGCCTTTCACGGCGGTGAAGGTGCCTCCGGCCACGTCCGCACCATTGGTAAACAGAACGAACGACGTCCCCGTAATCCGCGGCTTGCCGAACTCACCCGAGAACGTGAGCACCGAGGGACCGTCCGTATCCGTGAATGCCACCGAGAACACGGCACCTTTTGATCGTGTGGCGAACCATTGACCGCCGGGCTGGACGTTGCTGCCGAAATCCAAGATCACCGTGCCGCTCTCTTTGAACCCGAGCGTGCTTCCATCCTCGACTATCTTCACGCATAGCGGCTCGTAAAACGAGTCGCCGGGATGCTGGTCGTGGAACGTGACGAGGTAATCGCCGGAGATGTTGGCCATTGCATAGGGGCAGTTGGCCAGAACAGCCGCTAGCGTCAGCAACGTGGTTTTCAAGGCAGTCATCATGGCCTCCGACGTAAGCTGGAGCGCCGCCGGCCGTCGATGTCAAGGCGGTATTGCTGAGATCTCCGCGTCTTTGCTTCCGAAGCCGCCCGACCGCCATCCCATGCCGCATGTGCTTCCGTTCCGGTGGCGCTGGGTTTGCACGTGGGGCGATCTACTCCTTGGCGGCCTTGGCTTCGTGCTTGGCAACCCGCGCGGCTTGCTCGCCTGCGACCTCCGCCTTGTGTTCGGCTACTTCGTCCGTGTGATGCCGGTACAGGTCGACGGCGTTCAAGGCATGTCTGTTCGCCACGGTGTCGGCTTCGGCCGCCGATACGGCCAGGCTTTGGGCCTTTTGATAGTTTCCGGAGAGGCACTGCTTCGCTGCGTCGCGGTGCATCTTGGCCGCATTCTCCATAAGTTGGGCAGCCTGCTCGTGATGATCGGCCGCTTCCGCCTTGATGTTGTCCATGTTGGTCTCCCTCTACAGGGTCAGCTACGGGCCAGACGCTCGAGTTGCAACCTTTGCAATGTCCGCAACAGACGGGCCGTGTTCGTCTACGTTCGCCACGGGCGAGGCCTTCTCTTGCTCGACGGTTCATCGAGGTGCCCAGCTTCGCCGTCGTGGGCCATGGTGCCCACTACGTTCGGCGCGCGCCCGATGATTTAAACGGTGACGCTCGAGCAGGCGCCGGGAGCCTATGCCAAAACGATGCGAGGCGCGGCGCATTTCCGGATGGTGCTGGCGATGGGCGTCAACTGCGCGCCTCTACGTATCCGACCACACATCATTGATTGCGCAGCAGTAAACAGATGACACATCAACGTATGCGGACGTCGGTTTGATGGACCTTCCGTTCCGCCACCGCCCTGCAGTTCTGGGCGAGAGCATGCCGCTTCAGCGGTAGGCAACGGGCCAGCAGGCCGAATACGGGCAGGCCGAGCAGGGCCAGGCTTGGCGGCTCGCTGACTGGCGTCGTCCCGAACGTCAGCGACGTGGGGTCGAGGAACGCGCCGCCCTCCTGAAACACGCCCAGGAAGATCGGCGAGACGAGCGACACGCCGATGCCCGCATGGATCGATCTGGGGTCGTCGATGTTGCCGAATAGGCTTCCTTCCGGCCCGGTGAAGGCGATCTCGGTGTTCGAGTGCGGGTTCGTATCGGGATCGATCAGCAATTGCTGCGTGATTCCGTTGTCGGTCAACTGCAAGTAGCCGTAACCGGTCTGCGACGCAGACCCGAAGGTGACGACCTGGTTGATCGCCTGGATGTCGAACGACAACGTCGCCGACCCGGGTTGCAGAAAATACGAGCCGGCCGGATAGCCACCCGGCGTGAACGCGCCGGCCACCGTGGCCAGGTCAAAGCTGCCTGTCACCGTCGTGCCGGTTATGTTGACGAAACCGTTGTTGGTTTCGAACCCGCCGCTCGTCGCGATGGTGGAAAAGCTGCCGTCCAGGATCGGGCCGGCTAAAGCGGCCGGCGCTGCGCTGACCACCGCTGCAGTCAGAAGAGCAAGCTGTGAAAGTCTCATTCGACGCGTCCCTGGTTCGACGGCGGCAGAGTGTCGTCGCACGGCGCAACAGCGTAATCACGACGCCGTGTCCACCACTCTTTCGGTGGCTTGCGTGGCCCACCTGCCTGGTCCCGTCGATGATGGCGGGCTGGCATGGACGATAAGATCGATGTGGAAAGCTGTTGGCGTGTCCGCGGCCCTGCTCGTGGCGATACTAGTGATCAGCAAGCTGGAGGGCGGCCATGCCGGGCTGGACCCCAAGGACCAGCTTGCCTTCGAGCGGCAACGGGCCGTGCAACGGCAGACCCTGTTGGCGTCCAAGTCGGTGCAGCCGCCCGCGCTGAGCTGCGCCGCCACGCGTGTCAGCGAGGCGACCGTGCAGACGCTCTATTTGGTCTGGATCAACCAGCGCAGCGATCTTACCACGGCCGATGACCGCGACCGTGCGTCCGAAGACCTCAACGGCAGCATCGCCGCCTGTGGTGCCGAGCAAACGGCGGTCGAGGACGACGCCCACCGGCGCGGAATCGACCTTGGGCGAGCGGCTGCTTTGGCCCTATTGCAGGCAGGCCGCTAGATCGGCCGGAGGCTTCACGGCCAGCCCGCAGGACCTAGTCGGTGCCGTGGCCGGCAAAAGTCGGGCGCCGCAACCAGGCAGGGCGGGCGAACACCGGCTTTGACGGACGCACATACCATGGCTGATCGTCCGGGCTGACCGGTGCGGGAGCTGGTTCCTGATGGTTACCCTGGCCATTGCCGAACGTCGGCTGCACGGGCCGGTAATACCACGAATCGGCTGAAGCCTGGCTGCGCGGCCGGTCGGCAGGGCGCCTGCCGATGCGTTGGATCAGCTTGCCCGTGCCTAACAGCAGGGCCGGCGCCCCGAACAGAAAAAGCAGGGCGAATAGAATGACGGCCATGATCGAACCTCGGGCCGCCGGATGCAGCCAGAGGCAGAATTATGGTGCGAGCCGGATTTGCAAAGTGTCGTGCCGCACCGCTTCTCGCGGCGCTACTTGTGCGGCGAGGCCACGCGGAACAGCTGCCACTGCCCCTTCTGCGTGCTGCCGGTGTCATGGAACATCGCCATGTCCTGTATGTGGCTGGCGGTCACGTAGATCGAGCCATCCGCACCCTCGGCCATGCTGTCCGGCCAGCGCAGTCGGTCGTCCTGCACCACCATCGTGATCGTTCCGTCCGGTGCGCGCATCCGCACCGCGTTATCGGCGGGATCGGTGATGAACAGGTAGCCTTTCTCGTCCATCCAATAGCCGTCGGCCACGTTGGTGGTGCCAAGCGCTTCGACGCGGGCGGCAACGGCGGACGGGGCGAGATGGCCTTTCAACGCCGTTGCGGGCACGCGGTAGAGCGTGCGGCCGACCAGCGCCTGCCAGTATACGTAGGCTCCAGCGGGATCGAGCGCCAAACCGTCGGCGGCGAAGGACGGGATGCGATGGTCCGGCCGTCGCAGCTCGTGGCCATCCGCCATCGGCACCACGCCCGGCTCCGGCTGGGTGCGCGGGTCGCCGTCCAGCACGCGGCGGGCCCCGCCGGTGGCGACGTCGACCACGATCAGCGCCCCGCGCTGGCCCGAATCGGTCAGGTAGGCCGTGCGGCCGTCCGGGCTCACGCGCACGTCGTTCATGTAGCTGCCCTGCGGTGCCACCGTCGCGTCGAACGGGATCACCCGCACGACCTTGTTGGACTCCAGGCTGATCTTCACCAGCTTCACCCCGCCGGGCTTGACGAACTCGTTGCCCGGAGCCGCCGGATCGACCACCCAGAGGAAACCCTGGGGATCGACCGTCACGCTCTGCACGCAGACGAAATGGTCGGCCAACGACAGCGGCTTGAGGTTGCTCCAGGCGTTCCACTCCGCATCGGGATAAGGCTTGAGCGTGCCGTCCTTCATTACCTCGGCGACCGAGATGGGCACGTCCTTCTCCCAGCGCGGGAAATTGACGAAGATGCGGCCCGTCTTGCTGACGGCTACCCCTGTCACCTGCTGATCGAAGCCGGCCACCAGCTTGGGTGCGGGTGCGGAGGCACTGGCGGCTGAAGACAAAGCAAGTCCGGCAGCCAGCACACACGAACGCACATTCATTCCACCCATCGCCGAATACCTTCGTCTGCTTGGCTTGACAGCGATTCAATCGCACGAAGGTTGCCCGTGCTGCTCGACGCCGAGCGGCCGATACTGTATCGATACGCCAATGCTGCACACTGTGGATCAGGTGAAGGCCTATCTGCATGGCACCGCCCTGGGCGGTATCCCATGGCTGTACGACATGGCCGCCGGCCTGATCGACTTTGCGTTCGGGCCGCTGACCGGCGCCAATACCCGCTACTACTGGGTATTCTTGGCGCAGGCGGCGGTGCTGCTCGTCATCGTGCATGCCATGCAGGGCGGCACGTGGCGCAGCTTCGCCCGTTTCTGCGTGCCCGCAGGCACTCTGCGCCATCCGTCTACACTGGTCGACATACAGCTCAACCTCGCCAACCAGGTGTTCGGCCGCAGCTTCAGGGTGTTCTGGCGCCTGTCGATGCCGGCCATCGCCGGCTGGCTGCTGGGCGGGCTGATCGCCGTGTTCGGCCCGGCGGCGCACGTTCTGCACTGGACGGCGCCCACGCTGCTGTTGCTGACCGTGCTGGTGACGGTGGGCGACGATTTCGGCTATTACCTGTTCCACCGGGCGTCCCATACCATCCCGGCGCTGTGGGCGTTTCATAAGGTGCACCACACCGCAGAGACGCTGACGCCGCTGACCGCCGGCCGGGTGCATCCCGTGGAGATGGCGTTGAGCGAGCCGGTGCGTGCGGCCACGGCGGCCCTGGTGATGGCGCCGGCGCTCTATCTGTTCGACGGGCAGGCCAACATGGTCACCGTGCTCGGCGTCAACCTGATGTCGCTGGTGTTCGGTGGCCTGGGAAACCAGCTGTTGCACAGCCACGTGGCCATTTCGTGGGGCCGGCTGGACCACATCCTGGTCAGCCCAGCGGTTCACCAGGTCCACCACAGTGCCGCGCGCCGGCACTGGAATCGCAACATGGGCGGGCTGCTCTCGGTGTGGGACTGGATGTTCGGCACGCTATACCTGCCGGTCCGCGGCGAGCAGATCACCTTCGGCCTCGGCGACGGCGTCAAGCAGCCGCATCCCCATGCGCTGGCCGCCTACCTGGCGCCGTTCGGCGAACTGGTGCCGAAATCCCTGGTGCCGAAACGCACGGCGCCGCAGGACCGATCGGCGCTGCAAACCGGAACTCTGGAACAGGCTTGATCCTGCGACGCAGCGGATCGGGCGATATACCAGCTCGTCTGTCGGCCGATTTCTGGGCGGAGACGGCCGGCTTCCCGTTCCTGAGCTGCGACATCTTCGACACCGCCATCACCCGCATCTTGGCCCGGCCGCACGACGTGCTGCTGGCAGCCGGCGCCCGGGTCCGCGCGCAGGCGCTGGTCCGTTGCGAACCGGATGCGTTTGCCGCCTACCGCCTGTCGGCCGAGCGCGCCGCCCGCGCCGAAGCCGAGGCCTCCGGCCATGACGAGGTCCGCATCATCGAGATCTACGACCGTCTGAGCGCGTGCGGCATCGTGACCGACCCGCTGCGCGCCGCGCGCCTGGAGTTCGAGGCCGAGCTGGCCGCCTGCCGCCCGGTCGAGGCCTGCCGCCGCGCGCTGGCCGCCCGCGCACCGGAGACGCTGGTGTTCGCGTCCGACACGGCCTTGCCCGCTGCCTGGCTGGTCGAACTGCTGGCAGCCTGCGGCCTGCCCGCGCACGGCCTGCGCATCTTCGCCTCGTCGGACCTTCGCCGCAGCAAGCACACCGGGCGGCTGTTCCCGGCGATGCTGGCCGCCCTCGGGCGCCCGGCCGGCGACATCGTGCATGTGGGCGACAACCCCGTCTCCGACGTCGCGCGGCCGCGCACGCACGGTATCGCGGCCCGCTTGGCGCCGCATCGCCGGCCGCCGCCCGAGCGCATGCCGGCGCGCCACTGGGCCGTGCGGCTCGCCGACAGCCGGCAGCGCACCGTGGGCATGCTTCAAGCGACCGGTTGTCCTGGCGGGGATGGACGGGCGCTCGCGGCCTATGCGGCGCCGCTGCTGATCGGTTTCAGCCTGCACATCCTGGCCGAAGCCCGGCGGCGCGGCATTGCGCGCATCTACTTCCTCGCCAGGGACGGTTACCTGCCGCTGGCCATCATCGGCCGGTTGCCTGCCGAACCCGGCGACATGCTTCAGCTGACCTACCTCCACGTCTCCCGGCAGTCGCTCGCCAGCCCGGGTGCACGGCAGTATCTCGACCGGGCGGGGTTCTCGGCCCCCGGCCGCCGCATCGTCGTCGATGTCGGCTGGCGCGGCAGCCTGCAGACGGCACTGGCCGAGACGTCAGGCATTCCCGCCCAGGACATCGTCGGATGCTACCTCGGCCTGTGGGCGGAGGCGCTGCGGCCCGGTTTCGGCCCCGCCCAGGCCAGCGGCTACCTGTTCGCCTTCGGCCATCCCGCTCCCATGACGGCCTGCGTGCGAGAGGGCTACGTGGTGCTGGAGCTGCTGTTCTCCGCCCCGCACGGCACGGTGCTCGGCTATCACGGTCCCGATCACGCCCCGGTTCACGAGGCGCCCGGCGACGCGGCGGATGCCGCGCGCGTGGCAGCGATGCGCGCGCTGGAGGCCGCCTGCCTGGAGCTGGTGGACGATATGGACACGCTGCTGGGCCGCGCCTGGCCCGAGGCGATCGACGCACCATCGGCGATCTCGCCGCTCGCAGCCCTGCTCACCCGCCCCACCCGGGCCGAGGTGGCGCTGGTGAACCGCATCCCGTTCATCCATACACCCGCGGGCGGCACGCTGCAGCCTGCGGTCAACGTGCTGCCCGTGCGGGAGGCTCTGTCCGCCCCGATGCGCGCGGTGAAGCGGCTTGAAAATGCACCCTGGCGGTCTGGCGCGGTTCGCGCGGCGCTACCCTGGCCCCTGCCAGTCGTCAGCTTCGCCACGCTCGATCACTGGGTGAGACGGCTCCTGCGGGCGCGGTGATCCGGCAGAAGCCTACGGCGCGGCATTCTCAACGAGGGAACCGTGCCGTCCTCAAGGCGAAGACCTTCACGAAGCGGCTTTTCAGTTGCGCCTCCGGCCCTGGCGGACAGCCCTGCCGCCGCCAGAGGAAAAGCTGCGTTCCGGCATGGATTGCGGCACCCAGCGCACAGAGCGACGCCCACTCCGTCACCCGTCCACCGCCGGGCCATGCGGCCTGCGCCGCACCCACACCGCCCGCCATGACCCCGGCTGCGGCAAAGCTTCGCCACGTCGGTGACGCCAGCATGCGCCAGGTCAGGCCGAGCAGCCGGCGCAGCCGGGAGAACCAGAGGTAGGCGTTCAACACCGCCGTCAACGCCATCGCGGCCATCGCCCAGGACAGCCCGCCCCAGATCGCGGCCGGCACGACCAGCGCCAGGCGCAGCGCCAGGCACCCGGCCATGATCAGCACGTAAGGACGTTGCGCATTGCGCACGACGAACAGCCCGCCGGTGAAATGGCCTAGCGCGTCGAACAGAGTGTAGATCGCGCCGAACGCCAGGGCAGGCGTGGCGGCAAGCCATTGCTCGCCGAGGGCCACGTGCACGACCAGCGGTGCGGTGACCGCGATACCGGCCGACATCGGCACGATCACCATCACCAGGAAGCCCAACCCGGTCAGCACCTGCACGCGCAGGGCCGGCAGGTCGTCCGCCACCCGTGCGTATCCCGCATGCATCGGGCGGCGGATGGGGGCTGCCACTTCGCTTGCGGGCAGGGCCGAGAGGTCGTAGGCCACCTGGAACAGGCCCACCTCACGAACGCCGCCGATGCGGCCCAGGGTCAGCGGCATCATGAAGTTGTCGGCTATCGTCAGCACGTTGTTGAGCAGCAGCCATTTGGAAAAACCGAGCATCGCGCGCGCCCCGCGCAACGAGAGACCCGGGCGGTGCGGCCCTGCCGCGTAGCTGAGCGGAATGCCCAGCAGCTTGGCCGCCGCCCCGCCCAGCACCAGCGCCCAGTAGTCGCGCGTGATGAAGGCCAGCGGCAGGGCGGTGGCGAAGCCCACGATCTTGGTGGCGAGCTGGTAGAAGAAGATGCGGCCGAACTGCAGGTCGCGCTGCAGCCGCACCAGGCCCACGCTTTCGAAGCCCTGCACCAGTGGCACCACGGCCAGCACGTGCACGATGCCCTGCACGCGGCTGTCGTGCAGGTAGCCCGCCATCAGCGGGGCAGCCAGCCAAAGCCCGGCCGAAACGATGGCGCCGCGCAGCACTACCAGCGTCCAGGCGGTGTTGTAGTCCTGCCGGCGGGGCTCGCGCATCTGCACCAGCACCAGCGTCATTGAGGTCTCCGTCAGCCCGTCCAGGATCGCATAGGCGGCGCTGGAACCGGCCACCAGGCCGAAATCGGCGGGCGTGAGCAGGCGAACCAGGATCAACTGGCTGACCACGCTGAAGCTGCGCAGTGCGACGCGCAGCAGCACCATCCAGGTGACACCCCGCACCACACGACGGCCGAGTTCGGCGGTGTTGGGCGCCGCGGTCACTCCGCAGCCTGGGCCTCGGCCTGGGCGGCCACCTGCGCTTCAGGAAAGGCGGGCGGCCCGCCGTCGCACACCGCCAGGAACCGGGCGACACGGTCCGGCCAGCCTGCGCGGGCAGCCACGCGCAAGCCGGTCTCGCGCAGGCGGATGCGCAGATCGGCATCGCCGAACAGACGCAGGATCGCGTCGGCCACGGCCTGCCGGTCGTCGCCATCGACGCAGATGCCGTTCACCCCGTCGGTCACCGCGTCCGTGCTGCCGCCGGCCTGGCCCGCGATCACCGGGACGCAGCATGCGTTGGCCTCCAGGAACACCAGGCCGAAACCCTCCGTGTCGCCGTCCGGCAGAGCGCGGTTGGCCATGATGAAGACCTGCGCCAGCGCGTAATGATCGGCCAGATCGCAGGCCGGCACGCTGCCCGCGAAGACCACGGCCTGCGCCACCCCGGTTTGCCTTGCCTGGCGTTCCAGCACCGGCCGCCACGCGCTGTCGCCAACCACGAGGTAGATCAGGTCGGGCATGGCGCGCAGCAGGGCGGGCAGCGCTTCGATCACCCGGTCCATGCCCTTGCGCGCACAGGGGCGGCCCACCGTCAGCAAGACGCGGCGCCCCTCCAGCCCGTAGCGCGCCAACAGGTCGGGCCGGCTGGGCCGCGGCATGAAGCGCACCAGATCGACGCCGTTGGGGATGAGCGCAATGCGTGCGGGGTCCATGCCCATCAGATCGGTGAGTGCCGCCTGGGTGAAGCGGCTCACCGCGACCACCGTATCGGCCTGCGACAGCGCGCGCCGCCGCCGCCAGCCGCGCTGGTCGTAGCCGTTGCGGGTGCTGATTTCCTCGCCATGCACGTAGATCACGACTCTGACCCCGAACATACGCCGGCAGGATGCGGCCAGCCAGCCGCCGGCCGCGAGTTCGCCGATGCAGACGCTGCCGATCCCCTCGGTGCGCGCGATCGCCGCGATGGCACGCATGACGCGGGCGCGCATGGCCATCTCCTCGGCCGCCAACATCAGGCGGCGCCGGGCCGAAGACCGGCCGTCGCGCATTTGCGTGCGCAGCAGCCTGATCCGGTACACGGTGAAGGGCGCTGCCGCGTCGAATGCAGCCGCGCCGGCGATCGGCAGGCCGGTCGTGTAGTCATGCGAGGGTGCCAGCACACAAACGCGGCCGCCCGCAAAGCGCGCCAGGCTGTCATAGACCGAGGCCGAGCCGCCATGCACCGGCGGAAACACGCTGGTGACGATAAGGCAGCGTCCCGCAGGCTGCGGCGGGGCGGGTCTCGCTGGGTTGCCGGCGCGCGCCATCGTCCTCGCTGCACAACCGAAGGCACAGCACCGCGCTGCCTCCGCGCAGCAATCTTAACGTATAATAAATGGGAAATACAGGCTGATTGCCTCGTAATACGCGACGGCGAGCCGGGCCGGTTCGCGTCGTGTCCGGGCTGCCTGCAAGGCGTCGACCTGGCGCGCGTAGCGGGCCGGGTCGGGTGCGGCGAGCACGCTTTCCAGCACCTGGCGCAGCGCCGCATCGTCGCGGCACAAATGGCCCACATCGCCTGCTTCGGCGAACAGTGCCTCGACGAAGCCGACAGGCGTCGCGATGACCGGCTTGAGCATGGTGACCGCATCGATCAGCGCGCCGCTGGCGGCCAGGTCGTAGTAGCCGCCGCGGAACGGCAGCATCACGTAGTGCAGCGCGGCCAGCCGGCGCACGAACTCGCTGCGCGGTAAGTGGCCGGGCGATGGCGGCTCCTCCAACACGTCGAAGTCGGCGAGGTTCGCCCCCTGCATCACGCGCCCGACCAGGTGGAAGGCAATGAGGCGGCCGTGCGCCTTGCGCATGGTTCGGGCCACCTCGAGGAACAGGCCGATCCCCTTGTCCGGCGTGGCAAGCCCCACGAAGCCCACGCGCAGCGGTTGGCCGGGCAGGCTCAGCGTGTTCCGGGCGGCCTCCTGCATGTTCACCGGCAGCGGCAGCACGTCGGTGCGCTCTGCTGCGGCGCCGTTCCAGCGCGCCAGCTCGTCGCGTATGCCGGGTTCCAGCACGAGGTATCGCAGCCGGCCGCCATGCCGGGCGCGCAACGCGCCCTGCAGGTCCAGCGCCCTGGCCAGAGGGTGGCGCGACGGTTGGGCGCGCAATTCGTTGAGGTTGCCGTGCAGGCCGACCTGCACCGCGGTCCGCCCGCGCAGCCGGGCTGCCCAGCCGGCGGCGAAGATGGCCGTCGAGGTGGCCGACAGCAGCACCAGCAGGCAGGGCTCGCCCTTGCCGACCATGCGCAGGGCGCGGCGAAGGGTCGCCCACTCGCGCGCCAGGCGCCGCAAGCTGACCACGCCGGTGCGGCCGCGAAAATGCGGGCTGATGGTGATGGGGTGAAACTGCGGCTTGCCGCCGGCTGCCAGTGCGCGGTCGGCGCGCAGCTCGTGCAGGTGCGTATCCTCGGCGAAGACGTGCATTGGATGGCCCGGCAAGGCCAGTGCTATGGTGGCCAGCGTAGCGCCGTTGCCAGGTGCATGGGTAGTGCCCGTCCACGTCATCTCGAACGCCAGGACGGCGGTTGTCATGCCGGAGCGATCAAGCGGGCGCGGCGCAGGCCTCGGCGGCGCGCATCACGCGCAGGAAGTTGCCGCCCCACAGCGCCGCAACCTCGGAGTGGCCATAGCCGCGCCGCACCAGCTCGGCCGTCAGGTTGGGGCTTTCGCTGGCATCGCGCCAGCCGGTGATCGCCCCGCCGCCGTCGAAATCCGAGCTGATCCCGCAATGCGCCAGCCCGATTCGCCGCACCACGTAGTCGATGTGGTCGCAGAAATCGGCCACCGTGACGTCGTCTGCCCGGCCCTTGGGCTTCAGGAAGGGCGGCATGGCGGTGATCTGCACCAGCGCCTCGGTGTCGCGCAGCGCGTCGAGCTGCATGTCGTCCAGGTTGCGGGGATGCGGGCAGAGTGCGGCCACGCAGGAATGGGTCGCCACCACGGGCGCCTTCGACAGGCCTACGGCCTGCAGCATGGACTGCCGCGACAGGTGCGACACATCGACCATCAGCCCCAGCCGGTTCATCTCGGCAATCGCCGCGTGGCCCAGCGGCGAGAGCCCGCCATGCAAGGTTTCCTGGTCGCCCAGGTCGCGCCGCGGATTGGCACTGTCGGCCAGCAGGTTGTGGCCGTTATGGGTCAGGGTGATGTAGGTGACGCCGGCCTGCCTGAAGCGCGCCAGCGCCGCCAGGTCCTCGCCCATCGCGTGCCCGTTCTCGATGGCCGGCACCACCGCCAGTGCGCCCTCATGGTGGGCGGCCTCGATCGCGTCTGCCGTGCTGCACACGCGCGCGGTGATGCCCAGGCGCGAGCCGCCCATGCCACGGATGGTATCCAGCATGGCCATCGCGCGCGCCTGCGCCTCGGTGGTGCTCGCCGGCGTGCGCGGTCCCTGCGGAATAAACGCGGCGAAGCACCCCGCATCCAGCCCGCCCGCCTTCATCTTGGGCAGATCGACATGGCGTTGCGTGGGTCCGAACGGGTCGGGCGAGGTGGGCCATGGGATGTCGATATGGCTGTCCAGCGTCAGCGTGGCGCGGTGCAGCGCCGCAGGGTCGGTCATCAATAGGCCTTCTTTGGTCGTCCGAGGTCTCAGGTGGTGCGGTCGAGCGATGATGCACGGGCGCTGCAGGCAGCGGAAGCCGGGTACTGACGCGCAGCCAGGGCTGCGGTATGAGGAAGGCGGCTGTCTCCGTAGCTCAGCAGGATAGAGCACAGGATTCCTAATCCTGGGGCCGTGGGTTCGAATCCCGCCGGGGACATACCTTCAACGCACGTCGTCCGTTCTACCGGACTGCCGGCCCACGATGCCTGGCCACGCGCAGCCGGCGGGTCGATGATCCCTCGGCCGGGCCCATGCCGCCGCCCGGCGTTTGGCTGACCTGGCCGACTGGTGTAGCCATCAGCAAAATTGCCTGCGTCTCGGGACGGACAGGCTGATGGGAGACGTCCAAACGTGTTCACCCGCCTGCTGCCCCTATGTCTTCTGGCGGGGTCTCCGGCCGCGGCGGCCGAGCTGAGCGGGGTGACCATGCCCGATCGGGTGGATGCAGGCACCACCCACCTGGTGCTGAACGGCATGGCGCTGCGTACCTACTCGTTTCTCGGCCTGCACATCTACGTGGCAGGGCTGTACCTCGATCACCGGTCGTCGGACGCGGCAGAGATCATGGCGTCGCCCGCGCCCAAGCTCCTGCGCTTCAGTTTCGTCCGCGACGTGGGCCAGGCAGCGGCCCGGCGGTCCTGGCGCGAGAGCCTGCAAAACAACTGCCAGGCACCCTGCCAATTGCCGCCCCAGGCCGAGACGCGATTCCTGAGCGGCGTGCCGGCCATGCGTTCCGGCGACAGCAGCGACTTCTTGTTCACCGGTGAGGAACTGAACATCTCGGTCAACGGACATGTCTTGGGGCACGTTGCGGACCCGCTTTTCGTCAAAGTCATCCTGGCTTCGTTCATCGGAGCGCACCCGACCGTTCCGGACGTAAAACGGGCTTTGCTGGGCGCGAAGTAGGCGTCCCGTTGCCGGCCATTGCACCGGAGGCCGAGTTCGGTCGCCGGTGCAGGCAGCGATGCGTTTGCATCGGCGCGGCGCCATCTGCTTTACGGCGTTGGGCCGTGGGACGAAGACATCACGCCGGCATCCCGGCTGGGCCAGTACGAGCGTGCGTAACCGTTCGGCTCTTCGTCGCGAATGGGTGGACCGTGATGTCGTCCGCACCGTCCCGCGATGTGGAAGGCGGCCCGGCTGCAACCTGCGGCGGCTGGCGCCCACGCCAGGACAGTCGAAGGGACGGGGATGGCCGAGAGCGACTGGAGCGCGTGGATGGTGGCGGGCCAGGGCGGCGAGCAGGCTCCGTATCACCGTCTGCTCACCGAGATCAGCGCCTGGCTCCGCCGCTACTTCTCGGGGCGCTTGCCTCCGGCGATGATCGACGACGCCATCCAGGACACACTTTTGGCCGTGCACCTCAAACGCCACACATTTGATCCGTCCCGGCCATTCGGGCCGTGGCTCGCGGCCTTCGCGCGTCACAAGTGGATCGACCGGCTGCGCTCGATGAAATGGGCGGCCACCGAGACGCTCGGCGACAACATGTCCATCGGCGACCACGAGGACGCGGTGACGAGTGCCTATTCGCTCGAGCGCCTGCTGAAGGAGCTCAAGCCGGCGCAATCCGAGGTCATCCGACTGGTCAAGTTGCAGGGCTTCAGCATCGAGGAGGCCGCATCGCGCACCGGCCAGTCGACGTCGCTGGTGAAGGTCAACATCCATCGCGGATTGGGCCGCCTGGCCGCCATTGTCCGAGGGCAGGTCGATGCAGGTTGACGTCCTGGTCCGGCGTCTCGCCCAAGACCTCCGGCCCGTCCGCCGGCGCAGCATCGCGCGCGACGCGCTGCTTTTGTGTCTGGCCGGGGCTGCGGAACTGGCCCTGTTCCTTTGGCTCGGCTTCATGCGCCACGACATGCCGGCGGCGACCCGGCAGCCGTCGTTCTGGTGGAAGCTGGCCAGCATGGGGCTGATCGCGCTGGCGGGCGGTGCCGTCGCGCTGCCCTCGTTCAGCCCCACGCGCTCGCCGCGGTCCGGCCTGCGCTGGCTGGCCCTGATGCTGGCCTTCTGCCTTGCCGCCGGCTGGAGCGTGGACGTGTTGCGCGACGGCGTGCCGGTCCTGCTCCCACGGTTGAACTGGCGTGACGGCTGGCAATGCGTCTACAAGATGGCGCTGCTCTCGCTGCCCGCCTTGGCCGGTCTTGGGCTGCTGATGCGCCGCGGCGCACCGACCGACGTCGATGGCACGGCCTGGGCGGTCGGGATTGCGTCGGCAGCCTGGGGGGCGTTCGTGTTCGTGTTCGCCTGCCCGCACGACGATCCGCTCTACATCGCCCTGTGGTATTCGGTGGGGTGCGGCCTCGTGATCCTGGCCGCACGGCTGATCCTGCCGCCGCTGACCCGATGGTAGGCGCCGGCGGCACAGGCCGGCAGCCTGGCGCGCTCGCGGTCATGGCCTAGGCGGTGGCGCCGGTGCGCCAGCCACCCAGGTCCGGCGTCGCACGTGCCGATGCCGGTCCAAGCTCGGGCGCTGCGGCGAGGCTTCGACCCTAAGGGAACACAGATGCCAGACCGGGCAAAGCTGCGGCGCTATCGCCAGACGAAGATCGTGGCGACGCTGGGGCCTGCCAGCGCCGGGCCGGAGATGATCGCGCGGTTGTTCCACATCGGGGCCGACGTGTTCCGCCTGAACTTCTCCCACGGCACCCATGCCGACCACGCCGCCAACATCGCCGCGGTGCGCGCGCTGGAGGCCGGCGTGGGCCGGCCGATCGGGCTGCTGGCGGACGTGCAGGGCCCCAAGCTGCGCGTGGGCCGCTTTGCGGGCGGGCGCGTGCACCTCAGCACCGGCCAGGCCTTCACCTTCGACCAGGATCCCACCCCCGGCAACGCGCGTCGCGTGCAACTGCCTCACCCTGAAATCCTCTCGGCCGCCACCGGTGGCACCACCCTGCTGCTCGACGACGGCAAGCTGCGCCTGCGTGTGGAGCGTGCACGCGGCGGCCACCTTGAATGCGAGGTGCTGACCGGCGGCGCGCTCAGCGACCGCAAGGGCGTCAACGTGCCGGACGTGGTGCTGCACATCCCGGCACTCACCGAAAAGGACCGCCAGGACCTGGATTTCGCGCTGGAACAGGGCGTCGATTTCGTGGGCCTCAGCTTCGTGCAGCGGCCGGAAGACGTGGCCGAAGCGCGCGCCATCGCGAACGGGCGCGCCTGGATCGTGGCCAAGATCGAGAAGCCGCAGGCGCTGGACCAGCTCGACGCCATCGTGGCGCTGGCCGACGCGGTCATGGTGGCGCGCGGCGACCTGGGCGTGGAGCTGCCGCCCGAGGAGGTTCCGCTCGCCCAGAAGCGCATCGTGCGCGCCGCGAGAGCCGCCGGCCGACCGGTGATCGTGGCCACCCAGATGCTGGAGAGCATGATCTCCGCCCCCGCCCCCACCCGGGCCGAGGCCAGCGACGTGGCCGGCGCCGTTTTCGACGGCGCGGACGCGGTGATGCTCTCGGGCGAGACCGCGGCAGGGCAGTATCCCGCCGAAGCGGTCGCCATGATGGATCGCATCGTAACCCGCGTGGAGGCCGATCCGGGCTGGCGCCAGGTCATGGATGCCGGCCGGCCCGAGCCGGACGGCTCGGTATAGGCCGCCATTGCAGCCGCCCCCAGCGAGATCGCGCGCAACATCGGCGCGCGCGCCATCGTGGCCTTCACGTCCTCGGGCAAGACGGCGCTGCGCGTGGCGCGCGCGCGGCCGGCGCAACCGGTGCTGGCCATAGTGACCGAACTGGGCGTGGCACGCCGCCTGGCGCTGGCCTGGGGCGTGCACGCCGCCCACGCTCAGGACGCCCGCACCATGACCGAGGCGGTGACCCTGGCGGCACGGCTGGCGCGTGGCGAGGGCTTGGCCAAGCATGGCGACACGGTCGTGGTTGCCGCCGGCATTCCGTTCGGCCAGGCCGGAACTACAAATTCTTTGCGCGTGACGACGGTGAAGTAGGAGACGGCCCATGGCCACCACCATCATACCGGTTGCCGATTTCGACATGGTCGTGTTCGGCGCCACCGGCGACCTGACGCTGAGAAAGCTGCTGCCGGCGCTGTATCACCGCTTTGCCGACAAGCAGTTTTCCACCGCGTGCCGGATCATCGCCGCCGCCCGCTCGGACCTCACGGACGAGACGTATCGCGGGCGTGCGGAGAAGGCGTTGCGCGAGCACGTGGCCGCCAGGGATCTGCCGGGCGAGACGCTGTCCGCGTTTCTGGGACTTGTTCACTACGCCCGGGTGGATGGCTCCAAGCGGGACGGCTGGGAGCAGCTGGACGGCGTGTTGGCCGACGGTGCGGACCGGGTGCGGGTGTTCTACCTGGCGACGTCGCCGGACCTATACGGCGCGGTCTGCAAGAACCTGCAGGCGCAGAAGCTGGTGACCGAGCGCAGCCGGGTGGTGCTGGAAAAGCCGATCGGCCACGACCTGGATTCGGCCCGGCAGATCATCGACGACGTGGGCCAGGTGTTCACCGAGCGGCAGACCTACCGGATCGACCATTTCCTGGGCAAGGAGACGGTGCAGAACCTGCTGGCGCTGCGCTTCGCCAACGTGATCTTCGAGCGGCTGTGGAATGCCGACGTGATCGACCACGTGCAGATCACGGTGGGCGAGACGGTGGGGGTGGAAGGCCGCGGCGCCTATTACGACCATTCCGGCGCGCTGCGCGACATGGTGCAGAACCACCTGCTGCAGCTGATGTGCCTGCTGGCTATGGAGCCGCCGATCAGCTTGGCCGCCGAGGCGCTGCGCGACGAAAAGTTGAAAGTGCTGCGCGCGTTGCGGCCGATGGCGCCGCACGAGGTGGGCCACCTGACGGTGCGCGGGCAGTATGCGGCCGGCGCGGTCGCCGGCAAGTCGGTCGATGGTTACCTGAAGGATTTGGGGGAGGACCGCACGAGCGAGACCGAGACGTTCGTGGCGCTGAAGGCGGAGGTGCGCACCTGGCGTTGGGCCAACGTGCCGTTCTACCTGCGCACCGGCAAGCGCCTGCCGCAGAAGGTGAGCGAGGTGGTGATCCAGTTCCGCGACGTCCCGATCTCGGTCTTCCCGCGCGAGGCGGGCGAGGTGCAGCCGAACCGCCTGGTGATCCGCCTGCAACCCGAAGAGGGGATACGGCTCGGCATGATGACCAAGGACCCCGGCCCTGGCGGCCTGCGCCTGCGCCCGGCCGAGCTGGACATCAGCTTCGAGCAGGCATTCAGCATCCGCTACCCCGACGCCTACGAGCGGCTGCTGATGGACACGGTCCGCGGCAACGCCACCCTGTTCATGCGCCGCGACGAGGTGGAGGCGGCGTGGCTGTGGGTGGAGCCGATCCTGGACGCGTGGCAGGCGAGCGGCGAGCGTCCGCGCCCCTATGCGGCCGGAAGCTGGGGTCCCACCGCGGCGATCGCGCTCATCGAGCGCGACGGGCGGACGTGGCACGAGGAGCTAAGCTGATGTCCGCGACCGGCACTGGCAGGTAGGCGGGATCGGGGCCGTTCGGCCTAGATCTGCACCACGGTGTTCAAATCAAACGTTTGTCCGGTCGGGTTCTCGCCGATCCTTACCGTCTTTTCGTTTGCCATGTGATACGGCGGCACCGGCAGGTTGTAAGGCGCCGGCACGCCCGAATACACCCGCCCCGCCAAGTCGTATTTCGAGCCGTGGCAGGGGCACAGATACCCGCCGGGCCAGTTGGGCGCCGGGTCGGTGGCGCTGATGTTGGGGAAGAAGGTGGGCACGCAGCCGAGATGGGTGCAGATGCCGACCATCACCGCGTAGGTGGGATCGACCGAGCGGTGCCAGTTCTCCGCGTAGGGAGGCTGCTGCAGCACCTTGCTGTTCGGGTCGCTCAGCACGCGTATCGTCTTGGGGTCCTGCAGCGTCTGCAAACCCTCGGGCGTGCGGTGCACGATGAAGATCGGCTTGCCGCGCCACACCACCACGATCTGTTGGCCGGCGGCGAGCTTGCTCACGTCCACGTCGATCGGCTCGCCGGCGGCCAGCGTGTCGGCGGCCGGCTCCATGCTGTCGATGAACGGCCAGGCGATGGCACCCGCGCCCACGGCGGCGCCCGAGAGCGCCAGCAGCGTCAGGAAGTCGCGTCGGGTTGGCTCGGCGCCACCGGCAGGGGGATGGGTCCCGCCAGGGGCGTGGTCGGCGTGCGTGGTCGAAGACATGGATCATCCTAAAATGAAACGGCGCTTTGGCCAGCTAAGTGGCCTCAACCGCGCGGTTTGCATAGCCCCCGCGCCGTCGGCGGCCGGCAGACGCACACTCGACGATCGTTTCGACGTGTGACACAACCGGAGCTGTATTGATGGGTCCGCCATGCACGCGCGTATGTCTCGTATCGCCCGGAGTGCCCACTGATGGAGCCGTCGGCAGGGCTCACGCCGCCCGCTGCCCCCCTGCGCGAGTTCGTCTGCCACGCCTATACTCAGCGCCGCGGGGCGGCGGCCGTGTTCGGCGCCGTGCTGGGGCTGTTCCTGCTCGCTGCCGCGCTGCTGACCCCAAGCTACCGCGCCACGGCCACGCTGGCCGTGCTGCCCTCGCCGGAATTCACCGTCCGCGCCGCCGCCGGCTCGCACGACGCCAATGCCAGCGCTCTGGCGCTCGACCAGATCATGAAGACCGAAACCGAGATACTCGGCAGCGACGACTTGCACTCGGCGACGCTGCACAAGATCGGGCCGTCGCTGGTCTATCCCGACGTGTTCGACCCGGCGGCGCGCGGCATGGTCCGCAGCGTGCTGCACGGGTTCGCCGGCGTGGTGCTGGCCCCCTGGCGCGTGACGCCGCGCGACGAACAGGCCGTGCGCGAAGAACAGGGGCTGCGCCGGTTTGCCGCCAACCTGTCCGTCCTGCCGGCGAAGGACGCCAACGTCATCACGCTCACCTTCGACAACCGCAACGCGGAGCGGGCGGCAACGACGCTCAACACGCTGCTCGGCCTGTATGCGGCCCGGCGCAGCCGGCTCTACGACGACCCGCAGCTCGAACTGGTGCGCCACGAAGCCGAGGCAGCCGGCCGGGCGGTGGCAGCCACAGACCAGGCCCTAGCCGCCTTCAAGCGCGATCACGCCATCTCGGATTACGACCAGGAGCGCGGCTTGCTTCTGCACCGGGCAAGCGAGACCGAGCAGCATCTGGCCGAAGCGTCCGCAGCGGCCAGCGAGTATCAGGCCAGGCTTTCCGCCCTCGGCCGCGTGCTGCAGGAAGAACCGCCGACGATCGGCTTCTATCAGGAGAACGACCCCGATGCGCGCCTGCTGGCCGTCAATGCCGGGCTGCAGGACCTGCGGGCCAAACTGGCCGCGGCGGGCGACAAGTACAAGGACACCAGCCGGGTCGTGACCGGATTGCGCGCGCAGATCGCCTCGCACGAGGCCGAGCGCGACCGCCTTTTGCACGATGCAGCAGCGTCCGTGGTGCGGCGCGGGCGCAATCCCAGCCTCGATCCGCTGCACCTGGATCATGCGCGTGCTTCGGCCGAACTGGCTGCCGCGCAGGCGCGCGAGGCTGCGGGTCAGCAGCAGCAGCGGGCGATTGCGTCGTTGCTGGCGCGGCTGGATGGCGACGAGGCGGGGTTGGCCGCCCTGCAGCGCCAGAAAGCCAGCGCCGAGCAGGACTACCGGGAAACCAGCCGAATCCTCGCCGAACGGCGCCTGAGCGAAGCGGAGGATTCACGTCGGCTAGCCAATGTTCGCGTGATCCAGCCGGCGCTGATGCCGCAGATGCCGCGCGCCATACCGCTGATGCTGGCGGCAGCCGGCTTTGTGCTGGGCCTGGTCGCCGCCGCCGGCTGGCTTGTTGCCCGTTTCGTGCTGCGTCCGGTGTTCCTGACCGCCGAGGGGCTGGAGGCGGCGACCGGCCTGCCGGTGCTGGCCGTGTTCAACCGCACCGCGGGCGAGACGCACGAGGATTTCCTGGTCGCCTGACGGCTTGCGGCCGCGGCGGCTCCGCCACCTTGCCATCGCTGCCCACCCGGCGCTACGTGAACGTCCGGCCAGGCCGGCAAACACCCGGGTGCCGCCGGCGAACGCTCCGGCTCGGCCGGTCAACGGAGGATACGTGCTGATGCGTCTTGCGGTGCTGAAGGAGCGTCGTGCCGACGAGGCGCGCGTGGCAGCCACGCCCGAGACGGTGCGCAAGCTGGCCGCACTCGGCCTGCAGGTGCGCGTCGAGTCCGGGGCAGGGCTGCACGCCTCCATCCCCGACGCCGACTTCGCCGCGGCCGGCGCCGAGATCGCCGCCGACGAACGCGCCGCCCTCGACGGGGCCGGCATCGTGTTCGCGGTCCAGGCGCCGCAGGAGGCCGAACGCGCGCTGATCCCCCGCGGCGCGCTGCTGGTGTGCATCTCGGGTGCGCTGGCCGATCGCAGCCTGGTGCCCAGCCTGGCGCAGGCGGGCATCGACACTGCGGCGATGGAGCTGCTGCCGCGTATCACGCGAGCCCAGTCGATGGACGTGCTGTCCAGCCAGGCAAACCTCGCCGGCTACCGTGCGGTGATCGAGGGTGCCAACGCGTTCGACCGCGGGTTCGCCATGATGATGACGGCGGCCGGCACCGTGCCGCCGGCGCGGGTGTTCGTGATCGGCGCGGGCGTGGCCGGCCTGCAGGCGATTGCCACCGCGCGCCGGCTGGGTGCCATCGTCTCGGCGACCGACGTGCGGCCTGCGGCCAAGGAGGAGATACGCTCGCTCGGCGCCACCTTCGTCGGCGTCGAGGATGCCGAGACCGCCGGGCAGACCGGCGCCTATGCCCGCGAGATGACCGCCGATTTCCGGCGCAAGCAGGCCGAGCTGACCATGGCGACGGTCGCCAAGAACGACCTGGTCGTCTGCACCGCGCTGGTACAGGGCGGCCGCGCTCCGACCCTTGTCACCCAGGCGATGGTCGATACCATGAAGCCGGGCAGCGTGGTGGTCGACCTGGCGTCGGACGGCGGCGGCAATTGCGAGGCGACCCGCCCTGGCGAAGCCTACACCACGCCCGGCGGCGTAAAGATCCTGGGGTTCCGCAACTGGCCGGCCCGCATCCCGGTCGCCGCCAGCCAACTGTACGCAAAGAACTTGCTGACCTTCCTCACGACCTTCTGGGACAAGGAGGCGGGGGCGCCCAAGCTGCCGGAGGACGACGCGATCGTTCAGGGCGTAATGCTGACGCGCGGCGGCCAGATCGTGCACACGCAATTCGCCGGGGCGGTTAGCGCACCGCCGGCCCAACCGGCCCCCGAGCCGGCCGGGGCCGTCGAGCAGGACACCTCGCCGTCGCTGGCCGACGAGTCGGCCGATATCGGCCAGGGGACCGAGCCCGGTCCGCAGGACGGCGCCTCGCCAACGGCCGGTGCCGATGCCCCGCCGTCCGAAGACTGGACAGCGTTCGAGGCCAGGCAGGCCGCCGCTGCCGGATCGACGGCGGCCGAGCGGGTGGCAGCCACCAGACCCAGAAAGCCGCGCGCGCCCAAAACCGCGGCACCAGAGACCGGCCCGCAGGACGCGGCCTGAGCAGGAAGCATCGATGTATCCGAACCCGCTTGCCGACCAGGCGCACCAGCTCGCCGGCCGCGCCGCAGACCTGGCCCACCAGCTCGATAGCCTCGGCCAGGCAGTTGCCCCGGTGACAGCCGCGGCCGAGCCGTTCATCTACCTGCTCACCATATTCCTGCTGGCCTGCTTCGTCGGCTACTACGTGGTGTGGAACGTGACGCCAGCGCTGCACAGCCCGCTGATGGCGGTCACCAACGGTATCTCCTCGGTCATCATCGTTGGCGCCATGCTGGCCACCGGATTGAGCCACGGCTTTCTGCCGCATCTGTTCGGCTTCCTCGCCGTGACACTCGCCAGCGTCAACATATTCGGCGGCTTTCTGGTGACCCAGCGCATGCTGTCGATGTTTCAATCCAAGAAGACCAAGTAGGCGCGGCCAATGTCGTCCAACCTGACCTCGCTGCTCTATCTGGTCGCAGCCGTACTCTTCATCCTGGCGCTGCGCGGCCTTTCCAGCCCCGTCACGTCGCGGCGCGGCAACCAGTACGGCATGATCGGCATGGCCATCGCCGTGCTGGCCACGCTCGGCCGCCACGGCATGCTGGGCGAAGGCTACATCTGGATCATCGCGGGAATCGCGATCGGTGGCGGCGTCGGCGCCTACGTGGCGCGCAGCATTGCGATGACGGCGCTGCCGCAGCTCGTCGCCGCGTTCCATTCGCTGGTGGGCCTGGCGGCCGTGTTCGTGGCGGCCGGCGCGTTGAACGCACCCGCGGCGTTCGGCATCGGCGTGCCGCACCACATCCATACGCAAAGCCTGATCGAGATGTCGGTGGGGCTGGCCATCGGCGCCATCACCTTCAGCGGCTCGCTGATCGCGTTCGCCAAGCTGCAGGCGCTGATGAAGGGGACGCCGATCCTTTTCCGCTTCCAGCACCAGCTCAACTTGGTGCTGGGGCTGGTGATCCTGGCGCTGATCGTGCTGTTCGTAGCTCAAGGCGGCCCGCAGACGGTGTTCTGGATCATCGCCCTCCTGGCGATCGGGCTTGGCTTCCTGATCATCATCCCGATCGGCGGCGCGGACATGCCGGTCGTGGTCTCGATGCTGAACAGCTACTCCGGCTGGGCCGCCTGCGGCATCGGCTTCACCATCCAGAACCTCGCCTTGATCATCACCGGGGCGCTGGTGGGGGCATCCGGTGCAATCCTGAGCTACGTGATGTGCAAAGGCATGAACCGCAGCATCTTCAACGTGCTGCTGGGCGGCTTCGGCACCGAGAGCGGCGCGGGCGCCGCCCATGGCGGCGGGGCGGGCGACCGCACGGTGCGAAGCGGCAACGCCGAGGATGCCGCCTTCATCATGAAGAACGCGTCCAAGGTCATCATCGTGCCGGGATACGGCATGGCGGTGGCGCAGGCGCAGCACGCGGTGCGCGAGATGGCCGACAAGCTGAAGGCCGAGGGCGTGGACGTGCGCTACGCCATTCACCCCGTGGCCGGCCGCATGCCAGGCCACATGAACGTTTTGCTGGCGGAAGCCAACGTGCCCTATGACGACGTGTTCGAGTTGGAGCAGATCAACAACGAGTTCAGCACCGCCGACGTCGCCTATGTGATCGGCGCCAACGACGTGACCAATCCTGCGGCCAAGACGGATTCCACGTCGGCGATCTACGGCATGCCGATCCTGGACGTGGAGAAGGCGCGGACGGTGCTGTTCATCAAGCGCTCGATGGCGTCGGGCTATGCCGGCGTGGACAACGAGCTGTTCTTCCGGCCGAACACGATGATGCTGTTCGGCGACGCCAAGAAGATGACCGAGGAGATCGTGGCCGACCTCGAGTAGGCCTGACGCGCGATCGGCCTAGGCAACGAACCGGGTATCGGCGGCGTCACTCGGACGACCGACTACGTTCAGTGGTCTACCCCGCCATCCGCATCCTGGTGCTGGCCGGTCGCCTCCCGGCTGCGTTTTGCCAGGTCCTGGTAGCCCGTCTGCAGCTTGGCCAGCTCTTCCTGCGGAAGCGACTCCAGGTCGAGCAGGGCGGGCCTCGCGTCTTTCGTCGCGCGGATCAGCTCGTCCAACTTGAGTTGCAGGGCGGTGGTGTCGCGGTTCTGGGTGTTCTGCACCAGGAACACCATCAGGAACGTAACGATCGTGGTGCCGGTGTTGATGACGAGCTGCCACGTCTGCGAGTAGCCGAACACGGGGCCGGTGGCGGCCCAGACGACGACGAGGGTGAGCGCCGCCGTGAAGGTAGAGCCTTTCCCGGCGCCTTGCGCCGCCCACTGTGCCGCCCTGTTGAACACGCTTCTCAAAACGGTCCCGCCTGTTCAGGCCGACCGGTGCTCCACCCGCATGGGCATGCCTTCGGCCGGTCGCATGGTAACCCGCAGCTTGGGTGTGGGTTTGAAGCCGGGTGCGGCCGACAGGTGTGCGGCCGGCAGCAGGGTGCCCAGAATGGCTGCGGCTTCCAGCAGCGCAAACCCCATGCCGATGCATATGCGGGGGCCGGCGCCGAACGGCAGGTACGACCAGCGGTGGCGCGCCTTCACCTGCTCGGGCGAAAAACGCTCCGGGTCGAACGCTTCGGGGTTCGGCCACAGGCGATCGTGGCGATGGATGGCGTAGATCGGCACGAAAACGTTGTCGTGCGGGGTGACGGCCACACCGCCGATGCTAAGGTCGCGCGTCGATTGCCGGACCACCATGGCCACCGGCGGATATATCCGCATCGCTTCCTGGATCACCTGGCGCGTATAGGTCAGGCTGGCTACCTGGTGCGCTTCCAGCTCCGCGCCGCCGGTAACCTGCTCGATCTCGGCCAGCACGCGCTGCTCGACGGCCGGATGGCGGGCCAGAAGGTAGAAAGTCCAGGTCAGGGCAAGCGCCGTGGTCTCGTGCCCGGCGCCGATGAAGGTCAGGATGTTGTCGCGTATGTCGGTGTCGCACAGGCCCTCGCCGGTCTCGGGGTCTCTTGCGTCCAGCATCAGCGACAGCAGGTCGTCGCGCCGCTCGCCGGTAAGGCGGCGCTCGGCGATGTTTGCGTCCACCATCTCACGCAGATAGTGCCCGCCGCGCTCGGCCCGCCTCTTGCCGGGAAACGGCGTCCACAAGGGCGCGCCCAAGGCACAGAGTGCCACGGCCCAGCTCGTGCTCTCCAGAAAGTCCCGGATGCTGACTTCGACCTTCGCCACGTCGGCGCTGCCGCGGCCCGACAGCATGGTTTCCAGGATGATGTCGAACGTCACCCTCATCATCTCGCGTGAGACCTCGATGGGTTCGCCATCGGGCAAGGCGGCCCAGCGCTCCCGCATGTCGCGAGAGGCGCGTATCATCGCCGGAACGAACGTGTTGACGTGCGCCGGCCGGAACACCGGGGCGGCCACCCGCCGCTGCAGCCGCCAGCGCGCGCCCTCGGCCGTCAGTATGCCGTTCCCCAGCGCCGGCTCCAGCGACCGCCGCATCGGCTCGGCCTTCACAAAACTCTCGCTGTCATCGACCAAAACCTGCTGGACAAGGTCCGGGTCGCAGAGGAACAGCGTATTGCGGCCGAGCATGTGCGAGACGACCAGCCGGTCGGTATAGACGGCCGCCGGCCAGGCTTCCATCGGGTTGCGCACCAGCTTGCGCAGGGTGCGCAACGTAGCCATGACACCCAGCGGAGGAATGCTCGTCTCGGCGATGGTGGCGCTCATGCTCGGCGTTCCTGGCTGCGAATGCGTGGTTAAGCTTGTATTAACGCTGTTATCCTAAGCCGGTGTTCGTCGTCGCGCAAGGAGCCTGCGGGCAGACGTGCCGTCAGCCGATAGCGCGCAAGCTTGGCCGCTCGGCCGCTCCCAAGGCTTTGAAGCAGGCCAGGTAGTCCTCCGCCATGCGGCGGGCGGTGAAACGCGCCTCGAACTGCGCACGCACGCGCGGGCGCGGCAGGCAGGCCAGGCGGCTGACCGCCGCAATGGCGCTGGTCTCGTCTTCGACGATGAATCCGCTGATCCCGTCGTCGATGATTTCGGGCACCGATCCCCGGTTGAAGGCGATCACAGGCGTGCCGCAGGCCATTGCTTCGATCATGACCAGGCCGAACGGCTCGGGCCAGTCGATCGGCATGAGCAAGCCTACCGCGCCGGACAGGAAGGCGGGTTTCTCCCGGTCGCCGATCTCGCCGATCATCTCGACGCCGCCTTCGGCGAGCATCGGCTTGATGATGTCGTCGTAATAGGCCTGGTCGGCGCGGTCCACCTTGGCCGCTATCTTCAGCGGGATCCCCGCAGCGCGCGCGATGCGGATGGCGCGGTCCGGACGCTTTTCCGGCGCGATTCGGCCGAGAAAGGCGAGGTAGCTGGGAACCGCGTCCTGCGGGGTCAGCAGGGTCTCCGGCAAGCCGTGCAGGACGGTGGCGACGAAATTGGCCTGCGGCAGCGGACGGCGTTGCGAATTCGAGATCGAGACGACCGGTATGGTCGCAAAGGTGGCGAAGACCGGTTGCAGTTCCGGCAGGTCGAGCCGTCCGTGCATGGTGGTGACGAACGGGGTGCGCTGGCGGGAGAACAGGCTGAACGGCCAATAATCCATATGGAAGTGCAGCACGTCGAACTCGTGCGCCTGGCGGCAAACCGCCTCCATCAGCAGCATGTGCGGCGCGATCGGGTCCCGTATTGACGCATCCAGCCGCAGGGCGCGTGGCCAGACAGGATGCAAATGGGCCGAGGTAACCGAGTCGCCGCTGGCGAACAACGTTACGTCGTGACCGCCAGCAACCAACGCTTCCGTCAGGAACGAGACGACCCGCTCCGTCCCGCCGTACAGTTTAGGCGGAACCGCCTCGTGAAGCGGGGCAATCTGGGCGATGCGCATTGTGCGGCGGCTCCTGTCTGCAATGGGCAGAGCAGGTAACATCTTACGCAGGCAATGGTTACGAAAGAATGCCGCACTCGGCGCATGCCTGGCCCGGCTGCGCGGCCAGCCGAGGCCCGCGCATCAGCGGCATCGGAAGCAGGCCGTCAGAACCCCTCGCGCTCCAGGCGCTTACGCTCCAGCTTGCGGGCGCGGCGGACGGCCTCGGCGGCCTCGCGGGCGCGTCGCTCGGACGGCTTCTCGAAATGGCGGCGCAGCTTCATCTCGCGAAAGATACCCTCGCGCTGCATCTTCTTCTTGAGCGCCTTCAGCGCCTGATCGACATTGTTGTCACGAACGAGAACCTGCACTTGGTGGCCTACTCCTTGTCGGTTTCGGGTTGGTTGGATCGTCGCACCTAGGGACGTGGTCGCGCCACGTCGTCCGGTGCTGCCGCCGGCGAAGGCGGCCCTATATCATAGGTGTTCGCCGGACCCCAAGCGGCAAAACGGAACTGGACGGTGCCAAACGGGGTTCGCCAAAGGGGTGTGCCGATGGCTTTGCTCAAGATCGCCCGCATGGGACACCCCGTGCTGCTGAACGTCGCCGAAACCGTCCAGGATCCCGGGGCGCCGCATATCCGACGCCTGGTTGACGACATGATCGAGACCATGCTGGACGCGCCGGGCATCGGCCTGGCGGGTCCGCAGGTGCACGTTCCGCTGCGGCTGTTCGTCTTCCACCTGCCGGCCGAGCGCAGCGGCGGCGAGGCGGTAACGCCCTGCGTGGTGATCAACCCCGTCATCGAGCTGCTGGGCGAGGAGCGGGTGCAGCGCATCGAGGGATGCCTTTCCATCCCCGGCCTGCGGGCGGCGGTGCCGCGCCACGTGCGGATACGCTACAGCGGCACCGATTGCGACGGCCGGCCGGTCGGCGGAACGGTGGATGGCCTGCACGCCAACGTGGTGCAGCATGAATACGACCACCTGGACGGCATACTCTACCCGATGCGGGTGACCGATTTCCGCAGCTTCGGGTTTATCGAGGAGATGGCGCGGTTCCCTGCCGCACCGGCCAAGGAGGCAGCCCAATGACGGACCAGCGCATACAAGCCCGCGACGCCGCAATCCGCGCCGTGCTGCCGCTGGTGGCGGAACGCGGCTGGACGATGGCCGCCTTGCAGCAGGCGGCGGGCAGCGACGCCGACCTGCTGTTTCCTGGCGGCGCGGCCGAACTGGTGGCCGCCTATATCGACATGGCCGACCGCACGATGGCCTCGGAGGCGGCGCCGCTCGTGGCGGAGCAGAACTTGTCCCGGCGCGTGCGCACGCTGATCGCAACGCGGCTGCAACAGGCGGAACCGCATCGGGCAGCCGTGCGGCGCGGCCTGGCCGTCCTGGCCCGGCCGGCCAATGCGGCACTGGCCGCGCGTTGCACGGCGGGCACGGTGGATGCGATGTGGCGCGCCGCGGGCGATACCAGCACCGGCGTCAGTTGGTACACCAAGCGTGCCATCCTGGCCGGCGTATATGGCAGCACGCTGCTGTACTGGCTCGATGGGAGACGCGGCGAGGCGGACACGCTGGCGTTCCTCGACCGCCGCTTGGCTGGGGTGGCGCAGATCGGCCGATGGCGCCGCCGGCTGACGCCCGGACGGTCCGGCTCACAAACCGGCCCGAAACCCTTGTAGCAATCTCACGTTGAGAGGGGCGCACCACTTCGGATGGCAACCATGCGCGGCGCCCTTCTCTGGTTTCTTGGCATTCCGATTCCCGTGATCATCCTGCTTTATCTGTTCCACGTCATCTGATTTTTTGCCGTCCGGCGTTCTCAAGCGGCTGGCCGTAGGCGCGCGGTCAGGCTAGGCAACCTCCTGTCAAGGAGGCTGCTGAGGTGATTCGTGCTCTTGCGTTGCTGGCGGCCGTGCTGACGGGGCATTTCGCCCGCGCTGCCGACCTCGCATTCGTCATCAACAGCAACGATGCCAGCGTCAGCCTGCTCGACGTGGCGAGCCATCGTGAGGTCCAGCGCATCCCGTTGCTGCGCGAGCCGCACCACATGGCCCTGACGCCCGACCTGCGCTCGCTCGTGATCGGCGACACCGCCGGCAACACACTGTTCTTTCTCGACCCGCACACCGGCGCCGTTCAGCGCCAAGTCACGATCAGCGATCCCTACCAGTTCCAATACAGCCCCGACGGGCGCCTCCTGACGGTTGCCGGCCTGGCACGCGCGCAGATCGACATCTACGACGCGGCAAGCCTGAAGCTGCTGCACCGCATCGCCGCCCGCAGCCTGCCCAGCCACATGAACTACGCGCCCGATTCGAGCGAGGTGTTCGTCAGCCTGCAGGGCTCCGACCGGCTGATGGCCATCGAGACGGCGACCGGCCGCGTGATCTGGAACAGCCGCGTCGGCCGAACGCCGGCGGGCGTGCTGTGGAATCGCGGGCACCTGCTGGTTGGGCTGATGGGCGAGGCCCATTTCGCCGTGGTCGATCCCGTCGACGGCCATGTGGAACGTCTGATCCCCACCGGGCGGGGTGCACACACGATGTTCATGACGCACGACCAGACGCTGATCTACGCCACCAACCGCGTGGACGGCACGCTCTCGGTGCTCGACCCGGTCAGCCTTGCCGTCGTTCGAACGATACGGGTGCCGGGCGGGCCGGACGATCTGGATTTCGCACCCGACGGCAAGATATGGGCGGCGCTGCGTTTCGCCCAATCCGTGGCCGTGCTCGACCCGGCGACCGGTGCCATCGAGCGGATTGCCGTCGGGCGGTCGCCCCACGGCATCTGGCTCAACACACACGACAGCCTGCTCGTTGCGGCCACGCAAAGATAATGTCCTGGCACGGCCGGCGGCATGCAACTTCGAGTTGCAGGATCGTCATCGTATCTGCAATGATGTTGCACGGGGGAGTGGACCGATGATGACGAGGCATGTTCTCCAGCGCTTGTGCGCGGCGCTGCTTATGCTCTGCGGGGGCGGCGTAGCCCGGGCCCATGCAGCGCTAACCTGCGGGCAGGTCAACGCGTCCGGGGCGGCCGCCTGCTTCGTCGATCCCGCCGTCGATCCAGGGGCGCTCTGCAACGACGGGAGCGCGCCGGCCTTCTGGTTCCGGCCCGGCAGCGGCGCGGGTGCGAAGACCTGGGTCATTTGGCTGGAAGGTGGCGGCCAATGCACCAGCCAGGCATCGTGCGCGTCGCGGGCAAGGGGGGCGGGCGCCCGCTCGCTGACATCGGCGGGCTTCACCGCCGGCAACGGGGCCGGGGTGCTCTCGGCCAGCCGCTCGATCAATCCGATGCTGTATGACGCCAACGCGGTGCTGATCCATTACTGTTCGAGCGACGACTGGTCGGGTGATCGGTCCTCGAGCCTTCCGTTCAACCCCGGCGACCCGGCCACCTGGTATTTTCAGGGGCGCCGTATCGCCCTGGCCGCCATCGCCTCGCTCCCCGAATTGGGGACGGGCTTCCATAGGGCGTCGCACATCGTGCTGGGCGGCAGCTCCGCCGGCGGGCTGGGCGTTATGGTCACGGCCAATGACATCCTCCCTGTCCTGCCGAAATCGGCCGCGAGCGTCCGGGTCGTCAACGATGCCGGCTTCGCCATCGAGATTGGGCAATTCGACGAATCGATTGCCGCCCCATACGTCTTCAAGGGCCAGCCTACCGCGTTCACCGAGTTGTTCGAGGCCGGCATGGCGCTATGGCACGGGCGGGGCGACGCCAAATGCGATGCGGCTGCGGTCACACCCCAGGCCCACGCCGCCTGCTACTCGGCCCTGGTGCTCAACGCCGGCTATATAGGCGTGCCAAGCTTCGTGGCAGAGTCGCAGCTCGATACGGCACAGTTGAGCGATGAGCTATGTCCGGCCGCCGACGGCAATTGCGGCCTGCCGCATGGGTCACGGTCTATGCAGGGCCAGTATGCCGCGGCCTTCAGCAAAGCCATGGTGCACAGCATGCGGGGCCAGGGTGCCACGGTCGCCTACGGCGTCTACGCGCCGGACGCCTACATGCACACCATGCTGGCCGATGCCGCGCAGTTCACCATGAAACGGGATTTCGCCAACGGAAAGCTGTCCCCGCAAGCGGTATTGAACCTGTGGCTGAAGGGCGCCAGCTCGCGGGTGATGGAGGTTGGGATCTCTCCGGGGCTGGCATACCCTAAGCCCTAGCTGTCGTCGCTATGCGGTTTGTCCCTATTTGCCGTGCGACGTGCGCTTGCCAGCGCGTCTCGTCCTCAAGGCCCAGGCCCCAACGGGGCGCCTTCGGCAGCCTCCGCATCAACTTGCCTAGCCAAGCTTGACAGCCCGTGACCGGGCTGCGTAGAAGCGGCCCCTCATTTGGAACGCGGGAGACGCACAGGTCCAGCCGGCAACTGCCGCTTGGGCCGATGCTCGTTTGAACCGCGGTCCGGCCCTTTACGAGGAGCCTGGATAGGCATGGCAAAGAAGATCGTCGGCTACGTCAAGCTGCAAATACCAGCCGGCAAGGCAAACCCGTCGCCGCCGGTGGGGCCCGCCCTGGGCCAGCGCGGGCTGAACATCATGCAGTTTTGCAAGGAGTTCAACGCCCGCACCCAGACGATGGAGCCAGGCATGCCGGTTCCCGTGGTGATCACCGCGTTCGGCGATCGCACCTTCAGCTTCATCACCAAGACGCCGCCCAACACCTACTTCATCAAGAAGGCGGCCGGGATCACGGCCGGCAGCACCACGCCGGGCAAGGGTGCGGTAGCGGGGCGCGTGACGATGAGCCAGCTGCGCGAGATCGCGGCCCAGAAGATGGTGGACATGAACGCGGGCGACCTGGATGCAGCGGTGAAGATGCTGGTGGGGACTGCGCGGTCGATGCACGTCTCCGTGGTGGAGGGCTGAACCCATGGCACATAACAAGCGCCTGGCCGCGGCCCAGAGCAGCGTCGAGAAGCAGAAGAACTACGCGTTGGCCGAGGCGCTGAGCCTGGTCAAGACGAACGCGAAGGCAAAATTCGATGAAACCGTAGAGATCTCGATGCGTCTTGGCATCGATCCGCGCCATGCCGACCAGATGGTGCGCGGTCTGATCAGCCTGCCCAATGGTACTGGCAAGACGGTGCGCATCGGTGTGTTCGCCCGTGGCGCCAAGGCCGAGGAGGCGCTGGCCGCCGGGGCCGACGTGGTGGGTGCGGACGACTTGGCCGAGAAGGTTCAGGCGGGCGAGATCGCCTTCGACCGCTGTATAGCGACGCCGGACATGATGGGCCTGGTCGGCCGGCTCGGCAAAATTCTCGGTCCGCGCGGCTTGATGCCCAACCCCAAGCTGGGAACGGTCACGATGGACGTGCGCGGCGCCGTTTCGGCAGCCCGCGCCGGCCAGGTCGAGTTCCGTGCGGAAAAGGCCGGCATCGTCCATGCCGGGATCGGCAAGGCGAGCTTCGACAGCGACAAGCTGCTGGAGAACATTCGCGCCTTTGTCGATGCCATTCAGAAGGCCAAGCCGACCGGGGCCAAGGGCACCTATCTGCAGAAATGCTCTCTCAGCTCGTCGATGGGCCCGGGCGTGCGAGTGGACGTGGCAAGCCTGGCTGGCTGAACGAGATACGCCCGTGCTTCGGCGCGGGTGGGCAGGAACGCCGCGTGCGGCGCTCCGAACCTGTCCAAGACCACACGTCGCCCCCTCGACAAGAGGCTAGGGGCGCTAAGGAACCCAAGGGTCCGCGCGTGGAAGACGGGAGAAGCCCGATGCCGATGAGGCGTTTGGCGGTTCCGGCTTTGATTTGAGGACAGGCGAACCGGCTCGTGTTCCGCAGGGAGCGCGATCCAGAGGGCAACCCGGCCTGTCGTCCCCGTGGCGGCAGGCCTGATCAGGAGACGGGATTTGGACCGTACGGAGAAGCGAGAGTTCGTCTCGTCGCTCGCGGCCGTCTTCGCAGAAACGTCAATGGTCGTGGTCACCCAGAACAAGGGGATGACTGTGGCCGAGGTGACGGATTTGCGCAGGCAGATGCGGGCGGCTGGGGCGCACTTCAAGGTCGCGAAGAACCGGCTGGCCGTCCTCGCCCTGGATGGGACCCGATTCGACGGCATCGTGCCGATGCTCAAGGGACCGACCGCGCTGGCTTGGGCGCGCGATCCCGTGGCTGTCAGCAAGGTGTGCGTCGAGTTCGCCAAGACCAACGAGAAGCTCGTGCTGATCGGCGGCGCGCTTGGTACACAGACGCTCGATGCGTCCGGTGTGAAGGCGCTGTCCGAACTGCCGTCGCTCGACACGCTGCGGGCCGGGTTGCTGGGGATGATCAATACCCCGGCGACGCGGATCGCCAGTGTCGTCGCAGCGCCGGCGGCAGGGCTGGCTCGGGTTTTGGCGGCCTATGCCAAGAAGGACGAGGCGGCTGCCGAGGCAGCCTGACATACGGCAAGTCCGGGCGCCGGGCTTGCGTGGAACCGATCAAACGCTAATTAAGGACTAGGCAATGGCTGATTTGACGAAACTGGTGGACGACCTCTCCGCGCTGACGGTGCTGGAAGCCGCTGAGCTGTCCAAAATGCTCGAAGAGAAATGGGGCGTCTCTGCCGCCGCACCGGCCGCAGTAGCAGCCGCTCCGGTGGGCGGTGGTGCAGCAGCGGCCCCGGTCGAGGAGCAAACCGAGTTCACGGTGGTGCTGGCCAAGACGGGCGACAAGAAGATCAACGTGATCAAGGAAGTCCGCACCATCACCGGTCTCGGGCTGAAGGAAGCCAAGGACCTCGTCGAGGGCGCGCCCAAGACGGTGAAGGAAGGCGTGAACAAGGACGAGGCCGAGAAAATCAAGAAGGTCTTGGAAGAGCAGGGCGCGTCTGTCGAAATCAAGTAGTCGCGTGTTTCCCCCGCATGGCGTTGTGCGGGTTTTGAGCTGAAGCAGGGGCGGGGATCGCGATGATCCCCGCCCCGTCAGGCGTTGGCGGGTTGGTTAGGTGACGCGGGCGGCATGCCGCGTAGGACAGAATGGGGCGAATCTGATGGACGCAATGACTCCTGCTCAGACATTCACGCCGCGCAAGCGGATACGCAAGAGCTTCGGACGGATTCCCGAAGTGGCCCCGATGCCAAACCTGATCGACGTGCAGCGGTCCAGCTACGAGGGCTTCCTGCAGATGCACATCGCGCCGGACAGCCGCACCAACACCGGGCTGCAGGAAGTGTTCCGCGGCGTGTTCCCGATCGACGATTTTGCCGGTCGCGGCCGGCTGGAGTTCGTCTACTACGAGCTGGAAGACCCGAAATACGACGTCGAGGAATGCATCCAGCGCGGGATGAATTACGCGGCACCGCTGAAGGTGATCCTGCGTCTGATCGTGTGGGACGTGGACGAGGATACCGGCGCGCGTTCCATCCGCGACATCAAGGAACAGCCTGTCTATATGGGCGACATGCCGCTGATGACGGATAACGGCACGTTCATCATCAACGGTACAGAGCGCGTCATCGTCAGCCAGATGCATCGTTCGCCCGGCGTGTTCTTTGACCACGACAAGGGCAAGACGCATTCCAGCGGCAAGTTCCTGTTCGCTGCGCGGGTCATCCCGTATCGCGGCTCGTGGCTGGATTTCGAGTTCGACAGCAAGGACATGGTCTATGTCCGTATCGACCGGAAACGTAAGCTGCCGGTGACGACGTTGCTGTACGCTTTGGAAAGCGAAGCGAGCGAAAAGAACCGTACGGACCGCGTGGCGGCCGGTGAGGACCCGGACACGATCGAGATACGCGGGCTGGATGCCGAATCGATCCTCAATTTCTTCTACGGCCAGGTGGTCTTCACGCGCACTGCCAAGGGCTGGGCGCGTCCGTTCGACCCTGACGCGTTCCGCGGCTTGAAGCTGCTGGAGCCGTTGATCGACGCCGAGACGGGCGAGGTGGTCGCCGATGCGGATGCCAAGCTGACGGCGCGCACCGCCAAGAAGATTGCCGAGAAGACCAAGAACGTTCTGATCGGGCGGGCCGACGTGCTGGGCCGCTACGTTGCCATGGACATGGTCAACGAGGGGACCGGCGAGATCTACGCCGAAGCTGGCGAGGAGTTGGCGGAGGCGCGGCTGGCGGCGCTGGAGGAGGCGGGGATCACCTCGTTGCCGACGTTGGCCATCGACCAGGCGAACGGCCCGTGGATACGAAATACGTTGGCCATCGATAAGAACGCTAACCGTGACGACGCGCTGGTTGACATATACCGCGTGATGCGCCCCGGCGAGCCGCCGACGCCGGAGACGGCCGAGGCACTGTTCCGCGGCCTGTTCTTCGATCCGGACCGCTACGATCTGTCCGCCGTCGGCCGCGTGAAGATGAACATGCGGCTGAGCCTGGAGTGCGACGACCAGTATCGCACGCTGCGCAAGGACGACATCCTCCGCACGGTAAAGATCCTGATCGAGCTGAAGGATGGCCGCGGCACGATCGACGACATCGACAATTTGGGCAATCGCCGCGTCCGCTCGGTGGGCGAGTTGATGGAGAACCAGTACCGCGTCGGCCTGTTGCGCATGGAACGCGCGATCCGCGAACGCATGGGCTCGGTCGACATCGATACGGTGATGCCGCACGACTTGATCAACGCCAAACCGGCCGCGGCCGCAGTGCGCGAGTTTTTCGGCTCGTCACAGCTGTCGCAATTCATGGACCAGACGAACCCGCTTTCGGAAGTCACGCACAAGCGCCGCCTGTCCGCGTTGGGCCCAGGCGGCTTGACGCGTGAGCGTGCTGGTTTCGAAGTGCGCGACGTGCACCCCACGCATTACGGCCGCATCTGCCCGATCGAGACGC
>CAXUHU010000028.1:13567-35447 GCA_964250925.1 uncultured Acetobacteraceae bacterium | reverse complement strand
GGCAAACTGGCTGACGGTGACGGCCAGCGTTTCCCCGCCGCCGATCGTGATCGCTCCCTGGTTGATGAACGTGCCGTAGCCGCTGATGGCGAGCCGGCCGCCGGCAACCAGGCCCGTGACGGCACCCTGGTTGATCAGCGTGTCCGAGACCCCGATGCCGGGAACCGCACTCCAGCCATTCGCCTCAAGTGCGGCGTAGAGCCCGGTCTGCTGCACGCTGAGATGGGTGCCCAGCGTGGCCGTCGTCCCAGAACTGGCCAGCCACGTGTCGGTGGTGCCGATGACGGACGCCGTCGATGCGCCCAGCAACACGGTTGCGTTGTCGAGCACCTCCGCCCCGCGCAGCAGCAGGGCGGACCCTGCCCCGGTGTCGGCGATGCTGCCCCAACCGCCACCGGTGCCCAGAACCCGGGCCCCGTCGGTCAGCGTCACGCCCGCACCGGCGGCCGAGAGGTTCAGCACGCCGGTATAGGCCGTGCCGTCGAGCACGCCGGTGCCGGATGCAAAGCTCAGCCCGTTGCCCGTATCCAGCACGACGCCGCCCAGGATGGTGCCGTCCAGGCCGACCGGCCCTAGCGCGCCCAGGGCCGAGCCGGTGCCGAGCGTCAGCGTGCCGCCCGCGTTGTTGGCGGTCCCTAGTATTTCGACCTGGGCGCCGAAGCCGGGGCCGGCGCTCAGGCTGATCGCTCCCAGCCCGGAAAGCAGGCTTGCCGAGAACGTGCCGCCCAGGGCCAGCACGCCGCCGCTGACGGCGATCCGGCCCGCATTGGCGAACGCCGCCGTCGCAATCTCCAGCGTGGCGCCGTTGCTGACGGCGATGGTGCCCTGGTTGACGAAGGTGCCATTGCCCGAGATGTCCAGCGTGGCGCCGCTCACGCCTGCCGTGATGGTTCCCTGGTTGACCAGCATGTCGGGCAGGGTGGCACCCGGCGCACCGGTGCTGCCCACGGCGATCACGCCGCTGACACCCGCGTTGCCGGCCTGGCGCAGCCATAGCGTGCTGCCCAGCGTGAGCGTGGCGCCGGTTGTGGCGCCGGCAGCTTGGGTGATGCCCAGCGTCGCAGTTCCCGCCTGGCCGGGCGTGCTGCCGCTGGCGCCAAAACTGACGATCGCATTGTTAAGCGTCTGGCTGCCTAGGAAATCGAGTGCCGCGTAGCCGCCGGTCAGCGCGATGCTGCCCGCGCCGCTGCCACCCGCGCCGGACAGGGCCATCCCGTCGCGCACGAACAGCGTGGCGTTGGCGGCGCTCAAATCCAGCGTGCCTTGCACGGCTACCCCGTCCAGCATGCCGCCGGTGGTCTGGAACACGCCGCCCGACAGCGCCAGCGTTCCCCCATCAATCGCGCCGTAGGCCAGTGCCAGGGTGCCAGACTGCAGGGCCAGCGTGCCAGACAGCGCCAAGGCGCCCGCATCGTAAAACTCGGCGCCCGATGAGGCCATCGTCAACCCGCCCACCACGGCCGTGCCGAACAGGGTGACAAGGTAGCTGCCGGGCGCCGCGATCAGCGCGGTGTCGCTCGCCGATGGCGGCGCTCCGTTGGCCCAGCCGGTAGCCAGGCTCCAGTCGCCGGACGCGCCCAGCCAGGTGTCGATGCTCATGCAATCATCCCGATGCACCCCGTGAGCCTGGATTGGTCACCTCACGCGGGCGTGACACACAGTGCCGCGATTGCCGCTAAGATCACGTAAACGCGAGTCGCATCGTTGCAGTGTCGAAAAGCCTGGCTGTGCTTGCTTGCGCGGGGGGCCTGGGCCGCCCATCACTCTAGCTTCCATCATGTCCAGCCAAGGACCGAACCCATGCAGCCGACACGCCGATCGATGCTCGCCGCCACCGGGGCGCTGATTGCCGCCACAACGCTTTCCCGCGCCAGGGCACAGGGGGCCGCAGCAGCCGCCGCCAACGATCCGCGGATGGCCGACCGCGGCGAGGGCAAGCCGAACGCCAAGCTGGTGGAGGAGTGGTTTTCGTTCACTTGCCCGCATTGCGCGCGCTTCGCCGCCGAGATCTACCCGGAGGTGAAGACCAAGCTGATCGACACCGGGAAGATCCGTTACGTGTTCCGCGAGTATCCGCGCGACCAGACCGACCTTATGGCGGCCATGGTCGCGCGCAGCCTGCCGCCGGAACGCTATCAGCCGTTCATGATGGAGCTGTTCCGCACGCAAACCCACTGGGCGTTCGATCGCGACGTGGAGCCGAAAGACGAGCTGGCCAAGATGGCGGCGCTGGCCGGCATGCCGCGTGAGATGTTCGACCGCGTAGTAGCCGACGATGCGTTGCGCGGCGAGATCCTGGCCGCCCAGGCGGCTGTGGAAAAGGCCTACAACATCGAATCCACTCCCACCTTCGTGGTGGGCGGGCACGCCCATGCTGGCGAGGTGACGTATGATACCTTCGCCAGCTGGGTGAACGCCGCCAGCGGCTAGCAGCCGAGCCTACCCCGCGATGAGTGCCAGGCTTACCAAGCTGCGGATTGCCGGGTTCAAGAGCTTCGCCGAACCCGTCAGCCTGGACATCCTGCCGGGGCTGACGGGCATCGTCGGGCCGAATGGCTGCGGCAAGTCGAACGTGGTCGAAGCCCTGCGCTGGGCCATGGGTGAAACCAGCGCCCGCTCCTTGCGCGGCGGCGAGATGGACGACGTCATCTTCGCCGGCACCACCGCACGCGCCAGCCGCAACCTGGCCGAGGTCACGGTAACGGTAGAGGCGGGTGCGGACGCGCTGCCCGCACCGTTCGAGACCGCCGCGGAGTTGCAGGTTACGCGGCGTATCGAACGCGGCGCCGGCTCGGCATTCCGTGCCAATGGGCGCGAGCTGCGGGCGCGCGACGTGCAGACGCTGTATGCCGACCTGGCCAGTGGTGCGCGCTCCAGCGGGATGATCAGCCAGGGCCGGGTGGCCGACCTGGTGCGTGCGCGGCCGGAAGACCGCCGCGGCGTGCTCGAGGAGGCAGCCGGCATCACCGGCCTGCACGCACGCCGCAGCGAGGCCGAGCTGAAGCTGCGCGCGGCCGAACAGAACCTGGCCCGCTCGGAGGACCTTCGCGTCCAACTCGACACGTCGCGTGAGGGCCTGCGCGGCCAGGCGCGTCAGGCTGCGCGCTACCGGGCCATTTCCGGCCTGATCCGCACGGCGGAGGCCGAGCATCTGGCCATCCTGCACGCCCAGGCTTCGGCTGCCCTGGCGTCGGCGCAGGCCGAGGAGGCGCTGGCCGGCGAAGCCAGGCGTCACGCCGCCCATGCCGAGGAGGAGCTGGACAGGGCGCGGGCCGATGCGCAGGCCCGTCTGCCCGGCCCTCGCGCCGAGGAGGCTGCGGCCAGAACCATCCTGGAACGACGGCGGCTCGAGGCAGAAACGCTCGCGCAGGATGCGATGCGGGCTGTGCGGGAGGCCGAAGAGGCGGCCGCGCGGCTGCGCGACGTAGCCGCCGACCTGGCCCATGGCGAGAGGAGCCGTGCGGACGCCGCGGCAACGGTGGACCGGCTGCGCGGAGACCGGCAGCGGCAGGCGGCCAGGCTGGCGCTGCTGCCCGAGGCGGTTGCGCTGGCGACGGCAGCGTCCTCGCGGAGACGCGAGGCGATGGTTGCGGCGCAGGCGGCCAGTGACGAGGCCGCGCGGCTGGCCCTGTCGCAGGCTGCCGCAGTAGAGCAGGCCGGCGATGCCCAGCGCCGGGCTGGGGAGCGATGTGCGTCCGCGCAGGCCGGCCACGCAGCCCTGGCCCGCGAGCACGAGGCGGCCGTTTCCGCCCTGCACGGTGACGATGAGATCGGCGCGGCGGCCTCCGCATTGTCGGCGGCAGAGGCGGCGCTGGACGAGGCGCGCATTGCGGTGGACCAGGCTGAGACCGCACGCAACGCGGCGTGCTCGCTGGCTTCCGCCCAGCGAGCACGGGCCGAACAGGCCGCCCATGCGAACAGCGCCGCCACGCAGTTGGCGGGTGAGGCAGCCAAACGCGCGAGGCGGCAGCGGGCCGTTTGCGAGGCTGCCGCATCGGCACTCGCCGCGTGGGAAGCACGCTGTGTGCCGGCCGGCGTGCTGGCTGATGCACGCGCCGAGGCAGAGGCAGCCCGCGTTGCATTGGACGAGGCGGACAGGGCGGTGTCGGCGGCCGAACAGGATACGGCCAATGCCCAGCAGGGGGCGGCCACCGCCAGGATCGAAGCCGCCGACGGGCAAGCGGCGACCGGACGGGCGTGGGACGCATTGTCGAGCGCGCAGGCCCGGGCGCGAGGGCTCGACGACGAGTTGGCGGCTGCCCAGGCGGCCCTGGCAGAGGCAGAGCGCGCAGCCGTGCCAGCAGACGCGATCGCCGCGCTGCAATCGGCCCGCATGGCCGCCGAGCAGGTGTACGCGGCCCGCTCGGCGGAGTGTCACCGCTTGGAGGAGGTGCGAGGCGCCGCCGGGCAGGCGGCGGCGCAAGCCCGGTCGGCCCTGGCTGGCTGCCAATCGGACAGCACGCAACTGAGCGCGGAGGCGCGCGGCCTGGAAGCCGCGTTGGGCGAGGCTGAAGGCAACGACGAGGGCGTGGCGGCCCTGCTCGTTCCGGACGGCCTGCAAGCGGCCGCGGGTGCCGCGTTGGGCGAACTCGGCCGCGCCTCGCTGGACCCTGCAGCCCCGTGTTTTTGGCACACGCTGCCCGGGTTGCCGCCTGCGGTGCTGCCGAGAGGCAGCGTGGCGCTGTCCGATCTGGTCGGTGCGCCTGCGGCCTTTGCCAGGGTGCTGTCCCGTGTGGCGCTGCTGGCGGACGGCGTCGATGGGCTGGCCGTGCAGGCCGACCTGGCGCCGGGTGTCGTGGCGGTCAACCGGGCGGGCGCATGCTGGCGCTGGGATGGGCACGTGCGGCAGGCCGGCGCCCCCAACTGGGTGGCCACGCGCCTCAGCCTGCGGTTCCGGCTGACCGAGTTGCGCACTCGGCTGGCGCTGGCTGACGAGACGGCACGCCAGGCCGGCACCGCCTGCAGCCAGGCCGAGTCCGACGAGGCTGCGGCCGCCGCAGCAGCACAGGCATCGTCGTCGGCTTGCCGTTCGGCCGAGTTGGAGCTGCAGGAAGCGGTGCAGGCCTGCCAGCGCGGCGCTGTCGAGGCGGTCCAGGCTGATGCGCAGCTCAGGACGGTTCAGCTGGCCGTCCAGCGCCTTTGCAACGACAGCCGGGCAGCAGCGGCTGCGGCAGAAGCGGTGTTGCAGGAATTAGCCTGCCTTCCCGATTGCGCAGCGCTGGAGCAGGCACACCGCTCGGCCGCAGCCCTGGCACAAGTCACTGCCAACCACCTGGCCGGGGTACGCCGGGCGCGCGAACGGGCGCGCCAAACGGCAGACCAGGCGCAGGAAGCAGCCCAGACGCTGAGTGCGGCGGCAAGTGCCGCCGAAGCGCAAAGTGCCGCAGCTTCTCCCGCGCTGGCGCGCGCGCAGGCCGAGTTTGCAGCTCTGTCGCTGGCCGAGCACGAGGCGCAGGCTGCTCGCCTGGCGCTGCCCATCCTGGCCGAGCTGCAATCGGCCGCCCGAACGGCCGATACGGAGGAGGCGGCAGCACGGGCGCGCGAGACGGCAGCCCGGGCCGGGCGCGAAGCGGCCGAGGCGGAGCTGGACCATGCGCGGCAGGCTCAGGCGCGTCTCGACAGTGCCCGCCTGCAAGCCGCGTGGCAGGCGGCAAACGCGTCGGAACGTCTGAGCCGCAGCGGGGCGGAGCTCGCATCGGCGCAGCAGGCAGCGGCGCAAGCCGCTTCCCTGGCAGCCTCGCTGCCGGATCCGCGAGACAGCGAACAGGCTGCGCTAACTGCACGCACGCTGCTGGAACAGGCGCGCGACGCGGCCGGCGAAACCGAGACCGAAGCGGCCACGCTGCGCGCGGAGCTGAGTCATGCCGAACGGGCACAGCTCGGCCTGCAAGCCGAGCTGGACGCCTGGGCGCACCGGCTGGAGGAGGCCGATGCCCGGCAGGCCAGGCTGGCCGAACGACACGCGTCAGCCCGCGCCGCCTGGACGGCGCTGGATACCCAGCCGGCCGAGATAGCGGCTCGGGCCGCACGCTGCAGCGCGGCATCGGCCGAGGCCGAGGCGGTCCAGGCCGCAGCCGAAGCTGGCCTTGCCGCAGCCGAGCAGCATGAGCGCGACGTGGCCTTGGCCCTTCGCGGGGCGGCGCTGCAGGCTGGTGCCTCGCGCGACCGGCTGGTTCGGGCGGAGGCGGCCTGCCTGGCGGGCGCCGACGCCGTCCGGGCTGTGCTGGCCAGGGCTGCCGAGCGGATCCAAGGCGCCGCGCTTGCCCAAGCGGCCGACTGGTCAACGCCGGCCGAGGATCGTGCGCGCCGCAAGGCCGAGCGGCTCGGCCGCGAACGCGAGGAGATGGGGCCGGTCAACCTGCGCGCAGACATCGAACTCGAGGCGCTTGACGGCCGCATCGGCGCGCTGGAGCAGCAGCGGGGCGAACTCGAAACGGCGATCGCCAAGCTGCGCGGTGCCATCGGCCTGCTGAACCGGGAGGGGCGGGAGCGCCTGACAGCCGTGTTCACCCGGGTGGACCAGCATTTTCGCACCCTGTTCACCCGCATGATGGGAGGCGGGCGGGCACACTTGGCGCTGACCGGCTCGGAAGATCCGCTGGCGGCTGGCCTCGAGATCTACGCCGAGCCGCCGGGCAAGAAGCTGTCCGCGCTCTCGCTGCTGTCCGGCGGGGAGCAGGCGCTGACCGCGCTCAGCCTGATCTTCGCGGTGTTCCGCTGCACGCCCTCGCCGCTCTGCGTGCTCGACGAGGTGGATGCCCCGCTGGACGATGCCAACGTGGAGCGACTCTGCACCCTGCTGGACGACGTGGTGCGCGACACCGGCACGAGCTTTCTGGTGGTCACGCACCACCAGCTGACGATGTCGCGGATGGACCGCCTGTTCGGCGTCACCATGCAGGAACGCGGCGTGTCGCGCCTGCTGTCGGTCGATCTCCAGCGTGCGGCGGCGATGGCCCAGCCGTGGCTACAGGCGGCAGAGTAAGTGTCCGGTGCGCTGCTTCAGGTGAACGAGCAACCGAACGCCACGAACAGCACGATGGCGAGGACGAAAAAGGCGACCGCAGGGACGATGTAGATGGGCTGGCGTATCTGGGCCATTCCGAGGGTGAACTGGCATTTGTAGCAGCACCCGTCCCGGACATGGCCCATCTGCCAGGGCGTGGGCATGGCCTTGAAACCGGCGGCTCTCCACGCCTTTACCGTCATGGTCGGTTTGCTAAGGTTGAGGCTGGCCAGGTAGCGATCCATCGACCCCGGCCCGCTCGGCGTGATTCGCGCGCCGCACACCCGACACTCGTCGACGCCGTATGTCATCCTACAACCCTGCTTGCCGCCGCGCCATCGTGGAGATGATACTCTTTCGTGCCCGATTTTTCCAATCAGCCTAGCTTAGCGGAGCTGCCATGACCCGTTTGCGGTCTACCTCGAGCGCGTTGGTCCTGGCGGTGCTGACGAGCCACGCCCTGGCTCAAACGAGCCCTGCGCCGCCGCCGCCGACCAGTACCCACCACCGCCACATTCGGCACCACCGCCGAGACGCCGCGCGAACTTTGTCGCCCGTGGCTGCGCAGCCCGCCGGCACGCAGGCCAGCGCCAGCACGCCCGCGCCGGTGCCCAACGAATCCGTCAACGCGCCGACGGACTCGGGGCCGGCAGGGACGAACGTGGGGCCCAGCGTGTTCGCGCTGCACTACCCGCCGCAGGGCGACGGCTACGTGACCGGATCGAGCCCGCAGGCGATGGACGACCGTAACGCCGCCAAGGCGACCGGGGTGCAGATGAAGGTGCCGTTGCCGCAATAGCCACCAGCCAGGCTCGCCTTGACACCCCGCAGCGCCGCATCTAGCAAGCCGGGGCTTTCCAGCGCGGGGGTCTTACACGGTCCCGGGAGCGGTGATGAGCGAGGATGAGGGCGGCGCCGACGGGTCTTTCGAGGACCGTTTGCGGTCCGCACGCAGCCGGCAGGGGATGGATGCCCCACCCCGGGTGGCGGGCAGTTCTCCTTCGGGGGGCGAGTCTTCTGCCCTCGGGGTAGGCGTGCGTGTGGGCGTGGAGCTGGTTTCTGCACTCGCCGTGGCGTTGGCCATCGGCTGGGGGTTGGACCATTGGCTGCATACGCTGCCGTTGTTCCTTGTGATCTTCGTCGTGCTGGGGGGCGTGGCGGGTATGCTGAACGTGTGGCGCCAAGTGGGGCCGGCGCGGCGCTAGCCACGCAGTGCCGAACGATGGTTGACGGGCAAGGGGGTGAGGTGTGGCGGGTGCCGCGGAACAGACGGGCGGACATTCCATCGATGCGCTGGGCCAGTTCACGCTGGTGCCGGTAGGACCGCACGCGCTCGGCTTCTCGCAGGCCAACCTCTACATGGTGATCGGCTGCGCCCTCGTGCTGGCGCTGCTGTATTACGGGTCGCGCCCGCGCGCCATCGTGCCGGGGCGGCTGCAGGCGGCGGCGGAGCTGTCCCACAACCTGATCTACACCATGGCGCTGGAGCAGATCGGGCCGGAGGGAAAGCGTTACTTCCCGTTCGTCTTCACGCTGTTCTTCTTCGTGCTGATGGGCAATTTGTTGGGACTGGTGCCGTTTGCGTTCACCTATACCAGCCACATCGCCGTCACCTTGGCACTCGCGTTGCTGGTGATCGTGCTGGTGACGGTGGTGGCTTTGGTCGAACACGGGCTGCATTTCTTCAGCTACTTCTTTCCCAGCGGCGCGCCGGTGTTCCTGGCGCCGCTGATCATTCCGATCGAAATCATCTCCTACCTCTCGCGTCCGGTCAGCCTGTCCATCCGTCTGTTCGCCAACATGATGGCCGGCCACGTTATGCTCGCCGTCTTCGCCGCCTTCGTCGTGATGTTGGGCAGCGCCTCGGCCTTGGGTGCCGTCGGCGCCGTCGGGCCGCTCGCGATCAACGTGGCGCTGATCGGGTTCGAGCTTCTGGTTGCGGCGCTGCAGGCTTACGTATTCTCGATCCTGACCTGCATCTACCTGCACGACGCGGTGCATCTGCACTGATGCGCTGCATCACAATCTCATTGCTCTAAGGACACACTCATGGACGTTCAGACTGCCCAGGCTCTTGTTCCGGCTGCCAAGGCGATCGGCGCAGGCATTGCGGTAATCGCATTGGCCGGCGTGGGCATCGGCATCGGCAACATATTCTCCTCGCTGGTGAACAGCGTGGCGCGCAACCCCGCTTCCCGCGATCAGGTGTTCGGCCTGGGCATCCTGGGCTTTGCGCTCACGGAAGCGGTGGCGCTGTTCGCGCTGCTCATCGCCTTCCTCATCCTGTTCGTCTGAGAAACGAGGCCGGCGTGCCGCGCGATGAGCGCCGGTCTTCTCGCATGACCGGCAGAGCGATCATATCAATGCGCGCGATCGCGGTATCCGGGCTTGTCGTTGCTGCGTGGCCGCTGGCGCTTGGTTTGGCCCATGCGGACACGATGCCGCAGCTCGACTTCCACAACCGGCTGCTGACGTCGCAGATCGTCTGGGGCGCGGTCATCTTCGCCGTGTTCTACCTGCTCGTTTCGCGGTGGGGCCTGCCGAAAGTGGGTTCCGTGCTGAAACTGCGGGCTGATACGATCGCTGCGGACCTGGACCGGGCACGCGCGTCCAAAGCCGAGGCGGATCGGGCGACGGCCGAACAGGCCGAGGCGCGCAAGCAGGCCTATGCGCAAAGTCAGGCCGCCGTGGCCGAAGCGGCGCGCCAGGCGAACGAACAGGCGGCCGCGCACAACGCCGAGCAGGAGGCGCGGCTGGACGCGCAACTGGCGGTCAGCGAGGCACAGATCGCCGAGGCGTATCGCGCCGCGATGGGCGCGCTGCGGCAGGTGGCGGCCGAGGCGGCTGTGGCCGTCGTCAGCCGGCTGACCGACGGCCGCTACCACGACGAGCATCGGGTTCAGGAAGCCGTGGGCGCCATACTAGCCGAGCGTGGCTTGCCGGCCGGAACGGACGCACCATGAGACACGCCCTGCTCGATCCCGAATTCTGGATCCTCGTCGCCTTCGTCATCTTCTTCGTGCTGTTCGGCCGCCGGCTGTGGGCGGCGATTGCCGGCATGCTTGACGGCCGCGCGGCGACTATCCGGGCGGAGCTGGCCGAGGCGCAGCGCCTGCGCGCCGAGGCGGAAGCGATGCTGGCCGAGGCGCAGCGCAGCCGGACGGAGGCGCTGGCAGAGGCCGAGCAGGTGGTGGCCCGCAGCCGGGCCGAGGCGGCCCACGTGGCGCAGGCGGCGATGGCTGAGGCCGAGACGGCTGGCAAGCGGCGCGAGCGTGTGGCTATGGACCGCATCGCGGCCGCGGAGAAGGCAGCCGTGGCGGGGATACGGCAGACCGCAACGGACGTCGCAACATTGGCCGCCCAGCGCGTGATCGCGGGCGGCCTGGGCGGAGAGGCGGACGGTGCCATTCTCGATCAGGCGATCGCCAACCTGCCCCGCGCTCTTCGCGCCGCTTAGGAGAAGCACCGCTTCGCGCCGTTCAACTGGGTTTGTCGTATCGCTCTCCCCGTAGTGCAGGGAGAGCGTCGGCGTATCAGGCCTTCTTGCCTACAACGGCGTCGGTCGCCGCCTTGTCAAGGTGACGCGCTTCCTCGATGAGGAACTTCGCCTCCTCCTTGTTTCCGTGCTTGAGCTCGTCCAGGCCTTCGGTTGCCAAATTGTGGGCTTCCTCGGCTCGATCGGGCAAATGCGGCTCGATGTGGGTTGCTTCTTCGGTCGGCTTGGTTTCTGGCATGGCGGCGGTTCCCGATTTGCTTCGACGCTGGGCTAAACAGGCTTCGGCCGGCCACGGTTCCGCGGCTTCTTACGTCGCTTGCCTGTTTCGGCTAAGGGTCGGGCGAAGTTTTGTTTCAACGAGCAGCGTCATGCGATCGGGTGAGCCTACCTGCCGCATGCTGCTCTCGGATCTTCGGGGTGGACGTCTCATTGGCCAAGGTTCGTGTTGCGGTAATCGGCGTGGGCAACTGCGCGTCTTCTTTGGTGCAGGGTATCGCCTTCTACGCAGACGCCGCCGAGACCGACCGGGTGCCGGGCCTGATGAACGTGCGCCTGGGCGGCTATCACGTGGGTGATGTGGAGGTGGTGGCCGCGTTCGATATCGCCCAGGGCAAGGTGGGCGAGGATCTCTCCCGGGCGATCCTGGCGCCGCCCAACAACACGCGCGTGTTCGCGGCCGTGCCGCAGACGGGCGTTGTGGTGCAGCGTGGCCCGACGCTGGACGGACTTGGCCGCTACGTGCGCGAGGTGGTGGACGAGTCGTCGGACAAGCCGGCCGATGTGGCGGCGGCATTGCGCGCGGCGGCCGCCGACGTCGTCGTCTCCTACCTTCCGGTAGGCTCCGAACAGGCGACGCGCTACTATGCCGAGCAGGCGCTGGCGGCCGGTTGCGGCTTCGTCAACTGTATCCCCGCCTTCATCGCCTCCGACGCCGGCTGGCGCGCGCGCTTTGCCCAGGCGGGGCTGCCGATCCTGGGCGACGACATCAAGAGCCAGGTGGGTGCCACCATCGTCCACCGCGTGCTGGCCAACCTGTTCCGCGACCGCGGCGTGCGGGTGGACCGCACCTACCAGCTCAATTTTGGCGGCAACACCGATTTCATGAACATGCTGGAACGCGACCGGCTGGAATCCAAGAAGCTGTCCAAGACACGTGCCGTGACCAGTCAGCTGGCCGAGACGCTGGCGCCTGGCGACGCCCATGTGGGGCCATCGGACTACGTGCCGTGGCTGGAAGACCGCAAGTGGTGCCACATACGCATCGAGGGTACCACGTTCGGCGACACGCCGCTGAACTGCGAGCTGAAGCTTGAAGTGTGGGATTCGCCCAACTCCGCCGGCGTGGTGATCGATGCCGTGCGCTGCGTGAAGCTGGCGATGGATCGCGGGGTCGGCGGCGCGCTGACCGGCCCGTCGAGCTACTTCATGAAGAGCCCGCCCGAACAGTTCAACGACACCGAGGCCAAGCAGCGCACCGAGGCGTTCGTGGCCGGAGATGCGGAGCGGTAGCGTGCGCCTGCATCTGGTGCGGCACGGCCATACCGACGCGCTTGGCCGGGTGCTGAGCGGGCGGGCGCCGCATGTGGGGTTGAGCGAGCGGGGACGGACGGAGGCGGCAGCACAGGCCGCTACCCTGGCGGGCAGGAACGTGTCGGCCGTGTTCAGCAGCCCGCAGCCGCGAACTCGGCAGACGGCTCAAGCTATTGGCGACGCGATCGGGCTCTCCGTGCAGACCGAACCGGCGCTGGACGAGGTCGATTTTGGCGCCTGGGGCGGCGAGACGTTCGAGTCTCTCGACGCCAGGGTGGGCTGGCAGGCGTGGAACCGCCTGCGCAGCCTGGCGCCCAGCCCGGGCGAAACCATGCTGGCCGTGCAGGCGCGTGCGACGGCTCTGGTGCAACGGCTGTACGAAAGCTGGCCCGACGGCGAGCTGGTGCTGGTCAGCCATGCCGACGTCATCCGCGTGCTGCTCGCCTACCTGCTCGGCGTGCCGATCGACCTCATGCAGCGCATCGCGGTGTCGCCCGCCGGGCGAAGCGTGGTCGTGCTGTCCGGCGCCGCTATCCTGGTCGAGGCAGTGAACCTGTTGCCGCCCGCACGGTGAGCCTGCCGGCGCCTGGCACGGGCGATGTGCCGGCGCTGGTGGCACGTGCGCGCGCGGCACGCGAGCGCGGCGCGCGCGCGGATGCGCTGGCCCTGTGGGAGGAAGCGGCCGTCCTGCAGCCCCGCCATGTCGGCCTGCGCCTAGAGGCGGCGTCCGACCTGCGCGAGCTCGGCCGACCGGGCGAGGCCGCGGCGGCCTACCAGGCAGCGCTGTCGATCGCGCCTGGCCATCCAGGCGCCCTGATCGGCCTGGGGCATTGCGCGCGGCTCGGCGGCAACCGGCAAGCCGCACTCGATTGGTTCCGCGCCGCCGTCGATGCCGACCCCGCGCACGTCTGGGCACGGCTGGAGTGGGCGGGCCTGTTGCGCGAGTTCGGCCGGACGGCGGAGGCGGAGGCCGCGTATCGCCACGTTCTGGACGCGGTGCCCGGCCAGGCCGCGGCCCTGCTCGGCCTGGGGCTGTGCGCCCGTGGCCGGGGCGACGTCGCAGCATCGCTTGGGTTCCACCAGGCGGTTGTCTCGGCCGATCCGGGCCACCTTTGGGGCCGGCTGCAGTTGGCCGCCGACCTGCGCGACATGGGCCGGCTGGATGAGGCGGAGGCGGCGTATCGTCACGTCCTGGTCGTCCGCCCCGCGCACGTGGCGGCCCTGCTCGGCCTGGGCCAATGCGCCCGCAGCCGGGGCGACCGGGCAGCGGCGCTGGGCTGGCACGCCCGGGCGGCGGCGGCCGGCCCGGAGAACGCGTGGTGCCGGCTGGAACACGCCGCCGACTTGCGCGAGCTGGGCCGGCTGGACGAGGCCAGGGCCGTGTTGACCGCCGCGCTGGAGACCACGCCCTTCGACGCGATGGCGTCGATCGCGATGGCGTCGGTCGAGGCGGCTGCGGGGCATGCGGAGCTGGCCCGGGAGTATCTTACGGGGGCGATGGCGGCCGATCCGGCCAACGTCGCCGTCCGGCTGGAGTTGGCGGCGTTGCTGGGCGAGGAGGGCGGGGCGGAACAGGCCCGCACCCAGATCGGCGCGGTCCTGGCGACCGATCCCCACAACGTGCCGGCGCTGGTGGCGCTGGGCCGGATGGAGCGGTCGTGCGGCCGACACGGGCAGGCGCTGGCCGCCTTCGAGCAAGCCTGCGCATTGCAGCCCCGGCGCGCCGACCTCCTGGTGCATGCGGCCGTCGAGGAGCGGCAGCTTGGCCGGCAGGCCGCCTGCGACAGGCTGCTCGAAAAGGCTGCGGCGCTGGAACCCGGCAACGCCGCCGTGGTCCAGCACCTGGCCGAGCAGGCGCGCATGGCGCGCGACATGCCGCGCGCCCACGCGATTGTCACCGACGCCGTGGCGCGCCAGCCTGCGCGCATCGACTTGCAGTTCGGCTACGCCGAATCGCTGGCCCTGATGGGCAGCGGCCGCGAGGCGCTCGATCGGCTCGATGCGCTCGAGGCCCGGCTGGGCGGCAGCACGGCCATCACCGTGCGCCGCATCGGCCTGCTGCGCCGGATGGGCCACTGGCATCGCGCGCTGGCGCTGGCGCGGCAGGCGGCCGTTGAACCATCGGCGGGGTTCGCCTGCTGGATCGAGCGCCTGTCCTGCGAGACGCTGCTGGGAACCGATGCCGAGATCGACGAATGCACCCTGCGCGTGCCGGCTCGCACGGTGCGGGAGCGTGCGGCACTGGCCCGCGTGCTGGCCCGCGTTCATGAGGATCGCAACGATCTGGGCGCTGCCTCATCCTGGTGCGCACGGGCCGCTACGCTGGAGCCCGACCATGCCGACACCCAGCTGGTTGCGGCCCGTCTTGCCTTCAAGGCGTTGGATCTCGAGGCCGTGCAGGCCGCCCTGCAGCGCTACATCGATGCCCGCGCCCCCGCCTTGCGGCTGTCCCGGCAGCCTGCGCGCGTCAGCCAGGCGCATTTCTATGGCCAGATCCTGGACGACTATCGGCTGGATAGCGCGACGTTGCCGGCGCTCCGCCGGGCGGCGGCTTTGCCGGCCGTCCTGCGAACCGCCGCCACCCGGCGGATCGTTGCTGCCTGCCCGGACAGCGTTGCCGCTGCCGTGGCCCTGGTGGGCGCCCTGCGCGGCAGCGGCCTGCGCCCGACAGCCTTGGCCGGCGCGGCGGCCAATGACCATATTCCGCCGACGATCGTGCAGTTCTGGGACACGGCCGATGTACCCGCCGACGCCGATGAGATCATGCGGAGCTGGCAAGCCGTTCACCCCGGCTATCGCGTATGTCGGTTCGACGACCTGTCCGCGCACAGGTTCATCGCGGAAACCTACGGCCTGCCGGCCGCCCGCGTGTACGGCCGGACGCAGAATCCGGCGCAGAAATCCGATTTGTTCCGCCTGGGTTATTTGGCGGCCCATGGCGGTATCTACGCCGACAGTGACGACCGGTGCCATGCGCCGTTGGAGGCGATCGTGCCGCCGACGGCGAGGCTGGTGCTGTACGAGGAGGATTTCGGCACGATCGGCAACAACTTCATCGCGGCCGCACCGGGCCACCCGGTGATTGCCAGGGCGTTTCGGCTGGCGATGACGGCGGTCGCCCGCGGCGACGAGGATGTGGTCTGGCTGTCCACCGGCCCGGCCTTGCTGACCAGGGCCTTCGCACAGCAACTGGCAGAGCCCGCCGCGTCGCCAGCGTGGCTGCAGACGACCGCGCTTCTGGGCCGCAGAGACATGGCCCGCGTAACCGCCATGCACTGCCTGATGGGCTACAAGGCAACCCCTTCGTATTGGGCGAATGCATTCGGGGCAAATGCACTTGGGGCGAACGCACCGGAAAGCCCGGGATCGACTCCGCAGAACCGGAAAATCTAGTTGCGATACCGCAATGGACTTGCACGCCTGACGTTTCCGCTTCATTAAGGTTGCGCGTTCAGAACGTCCTCTACCGCCGGCGGTAGGAGGGGACCTGATGACAACGCGCAGTTTTGTGTGGCTGACACTCGGCGGGGGCGTATGGTCGCTTGGGTCCAACTGGGACGACGTAACGGACGGCACCAGCCCATCGCTGGTCGCCCCCGGTACGCAGGATAGCGTGACGGTGGCTGGCCCGTCCGGCGCGCAGGTGCAGGCGATCACCGGCAACGGTGCCGTGGCAGCCGCCCTGTTCACCGGCAACACCATGCTGTCGGGCGGGTTTTCGCTGGGGGCGCTGTCGGTGGGCGGCGCATCCGGCGGATTGCTGGAGCTGGGGCGCGCGACCTCCGTTCAGGCCAGCTCCGTCGCCATCGCCTCCGGCAGCCTGGTATCCGGCCCCGCCAGCACGCTTACGGTTTCGGGAACCCTGGCCCTGGGCAGCCTGGGCGGGGCGGCAGCTTTCGACGTTACGGGGGGCGGTGCCGCCGCCGTGCTGGCCCTGGTAATGGGCAGTTCGGCCGACAGCATCTATGTGGACCCGGCCTCCATCCTGGAAGTGGGGTCGGCCGGCACCGGGCAGGCCGGCAGCCTGACGGTGGATGCGGGCGCCTCGCTCTCGGGCGAAGGCGACGCCAACGCCTATGGGCTGGTCACCAACAACGGTACGATCGTGGCGTCGGGCGGCACGCTGAGCGTGGGTGCGCTGGGCGGCATCGGCAGCCTGCAGATCGGCACTGGCGCCACGCTGGCGCTCAACGGCGCGTGCGGGGCCGGGCAAAGCGTGGCGTTCGCCGGCGCCAATGCCACGCTGGCCATAGACGAGGAATTTTTTGCGCCGGCCGGCACGGTTTCCGGCTTTGTGGCGGGCGACGCGTTCGACATACGCGGCAGCCTGATCTCGGCGGCCAGCTACGCCGGCGGCGTGCTGACCCTGTCCTATGGCGGCCAGGTGGCGGCACAGATCTTATTGGCGGGCAACTACGCCGGCAGCGTGTTCCTGACTGCCGGCGACGGCGCGGGCGGCACGCTGGTCAGCGTGGCCCCGGCAGCAGGCGGCGGCAGCCATCCCAGCCCCGGCACAACCGCGCCCGATCAGTATCTTTGGACCGCGGCCGGTTCGGGTAGCTGGAACAGCGCGGCCAATTGGGAGGACCTGACCACGGGCGCCTCGCCGGCCCGCGTGGCCCCGGGTGCCGCCAACCTGGTGAGCATCGTGGCCGGCCAGAGCGTGTTCGCAGTGATCTCCGGCCCGGCCAACGCGGCCTCGCTGGCGTTGCAGGGCGAGGTGGCGCTGTCGGGCGCCTACGCCATCGGCACGCTGACGGTGGGCCAAGCGGCGGGTGCCAATTTCACCGCGGGCACGCTGGATCTGCTGGCGGGAGCCGCGATCGCCGCCGGATCGGCCTGGGTGGCCGACGGGGCGATTTCGGTGTCGGGCAACGGCGGCAGCCTGTCGGTCGCCGGCACGCTGACGCTGGGGGGCGGGCCTGCCGGCATCGGGTTGCCCACGGCCAGCCTGGACGTGACCGAAGGCGGCTCGGTTCAGGCAGCTTGCCTGGTGATGGGCGGCGGCTCGGGCGCCAGCCTCGCCACCGATCCCACGGGCCGGGTGGAGATCGGCACCGCGGGCGGCGCACAGGCCGGGGCGGTCACGATCGACGCCGGGGCCATGCTGGCCGGCAACGGGCAGGTCGATCCGTTCGGCACCATCATCGACAACGGCACGATCCTGGCCAGCGGCGGCACGCTCACGCTGGGCTCGGTCGGCGGCATCGGCACCCTTGCTGTCGCCGCTGGGGCCACGCTGGAGCTGTATGCGGCCACGGCCGACGCGATCGTGCTGGACGGATCGGCGGGCACGGGCGCCTCCACCCTGGCGTTCGCCAACGTGCGGGCGGCACCCACCGGCACGATCACCGGCCTGGTTACCGGCGACATCATCCACCTCGAAGGCAGCGTGCTGACGGGCACGCAATACACCGCGCTGACCAGTGGCGGGTCGCTCGCGCTGTGGTCCGGCACCACCATCGTGGGCCGCTTGGCGCTGGCCGGCAGCATGGCCGGGGAGCGCTTCGTGCTGACGCCCGACGGATCGGGCGGCACGGACATCACCCTGGTGGCCACGACCGGCGGCGGCGGCGGCACGGGGCAGACCGGAACGGACCAGCTCGCCTGGACAAGCCCGGTCAGCGGCAACTGGAGCCGCGCCGGCAACTGGACCGACGTGACGACCGGCAAGACGGCCACGCTGCCGCCAGGGGCGCAGTCGCCGGTGCAGATCGCGGGTCCGGGGGGAACGGCGTTCCAATCCATCGCCGGGACCGGCATCTGCGCCAGCCTGAGCCTGACGGGCAACACCATCCTGGCCGGCAGCTTCACCACGGGCGTGCTCGTCATCGGCCAAGCAGGCAGCCTGACGGAGGGCACGCTCGACCTGGGCTCGTTCGGCACGCTGACGGCCACGCAGGGCGTGCTGGCCGACGGCGCGCTGCTCTGCATCGGCACCGGAGCCGTGCTGAGCGTGGCGGGCACGTTGGCCCTGGGCGGCGGCCCGGCCGGCACCGGGTTGCCCGACACGGTGTTGATGGCCGGCAGCCACGGCCTCGTGCAGCTGGGCGGGCTGAGCCTGGGCGGCGGCGACAGCGACACCGTAGCCGTGGACAGCACCGCCACCCTGGAGGTGGGTCTGGCCGGCGGCGCGGCCGTGGGGGCGCTGAGCGTGGATGCGGGCGCCCTGGCCAGCGGCAACGGCGCGCTGAACACGGCCGGCCCGGTGATCGATAATGGGGCGATCGACGCGCAGGGCGGCACGCTGTTCGTAGGCAGCGTCAGCGGCGCGGGAACGCTGGGCATCGGCACGGAAGCCACGCTGGCGCTGAGCGGCACCGATTCCTGCCCGGTCGCTTTCCTGGGCGGGGGCGCCACGCTGCTGCTGCCGGCCAGCGCCCTAGCACCTTCGGGCGTGATTGACGGCTTTGTGGCGGGCGACAGCATAATCGCGTCCTCCCCCTTGGACGCCGTCAGCTTCCAGACCGGTGCGGGCGGTATCGGCACGCTGACCCTGTGGGAAGCGGGACAGGCGACGGGAACGCTGCTGCTGGCCGGCAACTTCGCCGGCGAAAGCTTTTCGGTTCAGCCGAGCGGGACGGGCGCCGCGATCATCCTCTCTGCGCCGGTCGCCAGCGGACCGCCGGCCGGCACCGCCACGCCCGACGCCTATAGCTGGACCGGGGCGGCTGGCGGGCTCGCCTGGGCAAACCCGGGCAATTGGACGGATACCTCCCAGGGTGCCGGCCCGGCCGCGGCAGCTCCTGGGCAGAATGATTCCGTTGCGATCCAGGGCGGCAGCGGAGCGGTGCTGGCCGTGGCCGGCCCGGCCGATGCGTCGAGCCTGTCGGTCGCGGGCACCGTGTCCTTGGGCGGCGCCTATGCCATCGGCACGCTGTCGGTAGGATCGACGCAGGCCACAGGTTTGCTGGCGCTGGGATCGGGAGCAACCTGCTCGGCCGCGGCCGCCCAGGTGACGGGCGGCTTGGCGGTGGGTGGCGGCGCCTTGCCGGTCGCTGGCACGCTGGTGCTCGGCGCGGTCGGTGTGCTGGCGGTCTCCAACCGCGGCGCGGTGCGGCTCGGCTCGGCCTTGCTGGACGGGGCTGGCAGCCAGCTCGCCACGGACAGCACAAGCTTCATCGAGATCGGCGGTGCAGCGGGCGCTGCGCTGGGCAGCATCACCATCGATGCGGGCGGCGAACTGCAAGGCGCAGGCGCGGCCGGGCTGACCGGCCAGGTGATCGATCAGGGCACCATCGTGGCCAGCGGCGGCACGCTGCTGCTGGGCAACGTCTCCGGGAGCGGCACGCTGCTGGCCGGCGTGGGTGCCGACCTGGTGGTGCAGGGCAGCATCGGGGCCGGGCTGACCGCGGATTTCGCCGGCGGGGGCACGCTGAGCCTGGCGGGCGCACCGGGGGCCGCGCTGTCCATCGCCGATTTCGGCACTGGCGACACCATCCTGCTGTCCGTCTCCGGCGCCGGCTCGGCCGACTACGCCGAGACAGGCGCCGGCATCGGTGTGCTGAGCGTGCTCTCGGCCGGCGGCCAGGTGCTGGAGACCCTGACCCTGCTGGGCAGCCAGGCCGGACGCGCGTTTTCCGTCGCTGCCGCCGCCGGCGGCGGCACGGTTCTGACCACACAGCCGGACGCAAGCGCCGGCCAAGGAGGAGGTAGTATGACATATCCGAATTTGGCGACCGGGCAGATCTCGCGCGGCGACCTGCTGAGCGACGTGGCGCTCGGGTTTGGCTACGTCTCGCAGGACGATTTCGGCAACCTGATCGGCAGCTCGGGCATCTACCTCGACTACTCCCTCGACGGGCTTGCGCCGGCACAGACGGTGTTCGGCGGCGCGGGCGAGCCGGCAGGGGTCAACGTCGAAATCGTGGCGCCGCTGATCCAGACCGGCGGCGGCGGCGGGCCGGGCATCGCGATGGCCATGCAGGCGGGCTATAGCGCCGTGCTGCTGGAGGGCAACGAAAACATCCAGCTAACCGATGCGCCGCTCGATACCGATCCGGCAAGCCCCTACTACAACCAGTATGTCGGCCTGGGGCACGCGCTTCTGGTGGGCAATTACGGCAGCGACATCATCGCCGCCCTGGGCGACGGCGACACCATGGTGGGAGCACCGGGCGCAAACACGGTGTTCTACGCGGCCCTGCGAAACGCCAACGCCGGAACCAGCCTGCCGATCGACGTCCATGTCCATGGCGGCGGCAACGACACCATCGCCACCACCAACGACAACGCCGCGATCACGACCAGCGGGGGCAGCAGCGCCGTGTTCCTCGGCGGCTCGGATAACGCTGTGGTCTCCTATGGCTCCGACACGATCGGCTGCTCGGGCCTGGGCAACGACACGATCTACGCCCAGACCGGCGCGGGCAGGGCCGGCGACGTCGTGTTCAGCGGTACGCAGGGCCTGCTGAACTTCATCGGCGGCAACGCGCCAAGCACGGTGGTGGGCTGCGGCGGACAGGTCGAGATGCAGGGGGGCAACGGCAGCGGCAGCCTGCTTTGGGCCGGCAGCAGCGATGCCGACTACTACGGCGGTGCAGGCTCCGCATTGATCGTGGGCGGCAGCGGCCACACGCATGTGCAGGGCGGCAGCGGGCCGGTGACCGTGTTCGGCGGCACCGGGGATGGCGTGTTCTCGGGCAGTGCCGGCTCCGCCTTCGTGGTCGGCACGGGCAACAGCACGGTCAATGCGGTCGCCGGCAACACCGTGTGGGTGCTGGGCAGCGCGCAGGTGTCGGTGTCGGGCAGCAACGGCGTGAACGTCTATGGCGGGTCGGCGATCGGCAACGACATCTATCAGGCCAACGCAGGCAACGAGACGCTGTGGGGGGGTGCTGGCAACGATCAGTTCACCGCCGGCACCGGAAACGACATCTTCGTCTCGGGCGGCGGCCGCGACGTGTTCAATTACAGCAACGGGGTCGCCGACGGAATCGACACGATCGTGGGCTTCGTACCCGGCCAGAGCACGATCGCCCTGCACGGTTTCGGCAGCCAAACCCCGCAGATCAGCGTGGCGTGGGGCGACAGCTTCATCAACCTGCCGAATGGCGGCCAAATCATCGTGGAAAACGTAACGAACTTGACGGGCGCGAACTTCACCTTCTCCTGACGATCGAGCCGCCAACCGTGCTGGATTGCGCCGTTTTAAGCCGGTGTTCTCTTGCCGCGACTCGGCAGACGCCCATAGGTTGCTGACAGCAGGGCCTGCCCGTCACGGGCAGAGCTCTGGCTGACTGGAGACCATCCAATGTCTCTGCACATGCAGTCCAGTTCTGCGGCCAATCCCCTCGACGTGATGGAGCAGATCGTCTCCGCAAACGAATGGGTCTTCGACCGGCGCTCGGATGCCGAGATGGCGGCCGAGGCGCCGGGCAAGTGGTGCGATTACGGGTTGTACTTCAGCTGGTCGGGCGAAATCTCGGCCATGCATTTTACATGCACCTTCGATCTGAAGGTGCCGGCCCCGCGCAGGGCGGCGCTGTACGAGTTGCTGGCCCGCGCCAACGAACGGCTTTGGATCGGCCATTTCGGCATGGACGCGGAAGACGGGATGCCGCTGTTCCGCCACTCGGTCCTGCTGCGCGGTGCCCCCGGGGCGTCGGCCGAGAGCCTGGAAGACATGATCGACATCGCCATTACCGAGTGCGAGCGTTTCTACCCTGCCTTCCAGTTCGTGCTGTGGGGCGGCAAGAGCCCGGCCGAGGCGTTGGAAGCTGCCATGCTGGAGTGCGTGGGCGAGGCATGAGCGGCGGCCAGCCAGAACCGGCGATTCCACCGGTTCTGTTGCTGGGTGCGGGCCGGATGGGCGGGGCGATGTTTGCCGGATGGTGTGCCGCAGGTTT
>CAXUHU010000028.1:0-13557 GCA_964250925.1 uncultured Acetobacteraceae bacterium | reverse complement strand
GCCGCTGGTTTGGCGCCGTCCGTTGTGGTCGACCCATCCATGCGGGGGGGCCGGGCCCGCGCGGCCGATCTGCTGGTTCCGTCGCTGGCCGAGTTGCCCGCGGCTCGGCCGTTCAGTGCCGTCGTGCTGGCGATCAAGCCACAGGTGGCGGCGGAGGTTCTGCCGGCCCTGGGGCGTATGCTGCCGCCTGGGCCGGCGATCCTGTCGATCCTGGCCGGCTTGACCGTGGCCCAGCTATCGGCGCTGCTCGGCCCGCACCACCATGTGGTGCGGGCGATGCCGAACATGCCGGCCGCAATCGGACAGGGCATGACGGTCGCTTTCGCCGGCCCGCACACAAACGGCACGGTGCGCGCGCTGTGCCAGCGGCTGCTCGCCGCCTCCGGCGAGGTCGCCTGGATCGAGGAGGAGGCGCTGATCGATCCGATCACCTCGGTGTCTGGCTGCGGCCCCGCCTATGTGTTCCTGCTGGCCGAACTGCTGGAGGCCGAAGCGGTGGCGCAGGGCATTTCGCCGTTGCTGGCGCGCCAGCTTGCCCGCCGGACCGTCTCGGGCGCGGGCGCGCTGATGGCCGCCTCGCCGGACAGTGCCGCCGCCCTGCGCCAGGCGGTCACCAGCCCGAACGGCGTGACGGAACGCGCGCTGGCCGTACTGATGGACCCAGCTGCCTGGCCCGCCTCCGTCAAAGGGGCCCTGCAGGCGGCTACGCGCCGGTCTCGCGAACTGGCGGCGCTGCGTTTGCCGGGGCCCTAGCACGTGCGAGGGTGAAGCGACGGCCAGGAAGCCCATCTGTCTTGCGACCACGACCGAGGAAAGCTGCCCATGACCGATGACGAGTTCGACGCCGCCCTGATCGGCGGGGCGTTCGCGGTGGGCGCAAGGGAGGGATGGTCCGGCGTCTCGGTTGTGGCAGCAGCCCGCGAGGCCGGGCTGAAGCTGGACCGCGCCCGCCTGCGGTTCGCCGATGTGCACGCCATCCTGCGTCAGTTCGGCCGGCATGCGGACGCGCTGGCGCTGGCCGACGCGCTGGAGAGCGGCCCGGTGCGCGAGCGCCTGTTCGACATGGTCATGCGCCGGTTCGATGCGTTGCAGCACCACCGTGCCGGCGTTCTGGCGCTTCTGCGCTACCTGCCGGCCGACCCGGCCACCGCGCTGATGCTGGCTGCTGCCACCTCCGGCAGCATGGCCTGGATGCTGGAAGCGTCGGGCGTGCCGGTGCAGGGGGTGCGCGGCGCGGTGGCCACCCAGGGCATGGTCGCCGTATGGCTGTACACGTTGCGGGCTTGGCAGTCCGACGAGACCGCCGACCTGTCGGGCACGATGGCGGCGCTCGACCGGGCCCTGTCGCGTGCCGAGCGCTTCGGCGGCACCACGGTGCAACCGGTGGAGACCGGGTCGGAGGAGGAGGGCCCCAAGCCGTTCCCCGACCCCGAGGCCGAGGAGGCCGCCGCCGCCCTGGACGGTGCGGTGAGCGGGGCGGCCGACATGCCGCCGCCCGATATGGGGTCTGGCTAGCGCATGATCGCGTCAGTAGCTTTGACCGCGATCGACAGGCTCGCCCGAACAAAGGGCTAGCGCTAACCGGGCCGAATAGTTGTAGGACGCGCCAAGAAACGACTGGGCAGGAGCTTTACGATGGCAGACGACCGCTCATCCGCGACCGGCAGCGATGCGATGAACCCCGCAGCCCTGCTTACCGAAATGACCAAGCGCTTCACCGAGATGCGCTTCCCCACCATGATTCCGGACAGCTCGGCGTTGCTGGCCGCGCATCGCCGCAACATGGAGGTCCTCTCCAACGCCAACCGGCTGGCGCTGGAGGGTGCGCAGGCGGTCGCGCGCCGGCACATGGAGATCATGCAGCAGACGATGACCGAACTGTCCGAGCATGTGCGCGAGCTCGCGACGACCGAGACGCCGCAGGCCAAGGCCGCCCGGCAAGCCGAACTGGTCAAGAAGAGCTACGAGCGGGCGGTGGCCAACATCAAGGATCTGTCCGACCTGATCCAGCATTCCAACGCGGAAGCGTTGCACGTGCTGAGCGATCGCTTCCGCGAGGCGATGGACGAGATCAAGGGCTTGCTGGAAAAGACGGAGTCGAGCCATTCCTGACGGCGCACAGCATGGCGGGATCGATCCCGCCGGCCGGTTGCGGCAGAGTTATGCGGTGAAGGAGGTGTTCCTCACACTGCAGGGGGAAGGGATGCAGGCCGGGCGAGCGGCCGTGTTCTGCCGTTTCGCTGGCTGCAACCTGTGGTCGGGGCTGGAGCGGGATCGTGCGGCGGCCCAATGCCGTTTTTGCGATACCGATTTCGTCGGGCTGGACGGGCTTGGCGGCGGACGCTTCGTGAGTGCCCGGGCGCTTGCCGACGCGATCGAGGCGGCTTGGCTGGGCGGGGCGGACCACCGGCTGGCCGTGCTGACCGGCGGCGAGCCCCTGTTGCAAGTGGACGCGGCGCTCATCGACGTATTGCACGACCGCGGCTTTCGGGTGGCGGTGGAAACCAACGGTACCCAGCCGGTGCCGGCGGACATCGATTGGGTGTGCGTTAGCCCGAAGGCGGGTGCTGCGCTGGTGCTGCAGGGTGGGGACGAGTGCAAGCTGGTGTTTCCCCAGCCCGGCGCCGAGCCCGAACGTTACGAGCGGCTCGATTTCCGCCACTTCCTGCTGCAGCCCATGGACGACGCGAACCATGCCGCAAACACGCAAGCCGCGATCGCCTATTGCCTGGCGCATCCGCGCTGGCGGCTGAGCGTGCAGGCGCACAAGATGCTGGGGCTACCATGAGTGGCGATAGCTGATTCCAAGGCGGCGGGCCGTCACGCTTGGCGCCCGATGCCGATCGCAAATCCAGTCTTTCTTCGCGTAACATCCGGTGTATGATCGGGCCATTGGCACGGGACGGCGCCGCGATGGTGCGGCAACGCTCGTGCGACATCTAGCGCGGACGAGACCATGGCGAAGACGGATAACTGGCAGCGGCGTCGGCGTTCGGAGAAGGGTTTCGACGAATACGCGCCTTCTCCCGAGCCTGTGCACGTCCCATCCTACCCGAAGCGGCCGAGTTTCTCTGCCGGGCCTGCAGCGACCGGACCCGAGAGTACGGCCGTCGTCAAATGGTTCAATACCGAAAAGGGTTTCGGCTTCGTCGAAATGACCGAGGGCGGCGGCGACGTGTTCCTGCATGCCAGCGTGCTGGCGCGCAGCGGTGTCACCACGGTCAATCCTGGCGCCACGCTGAAGGTGCGCACCGGACAGGGGCAGAAAGGCCCTCAGGTGACCGAGGTCACCCAGATCGACGACAGTACGGCCTCCGCCGCCCCAGCACCGCGCGCGCCGCGTCCGCCGGACCGCGGCGGCTATGCGGGTGACGGGTATGGCAACGATCGTTTCGGCGGCGGCGGGTATGGCGGCGGCCAGCAGCGCGGATCGGACGCCCAGGCTGCTTCCGGACCGGAGCAGCAGGGGACGGTGAAGTGGTATAACACCACCAAGGGGTTTGGCTTCATCGCCCCCGAGGATGGCGGCAAGGATGTATTCGTGCACGCTTCCGCGCTCCGTCGGGCCGGACTGGCCGAGTTGGCGGAAGGCCAGCGCGTGATGATTCAGATCACCCAGGGGCAGAAGGGTCCGGAAGCTGCCTCCATACGGGAATCCTGAGGCGCGGACTCGTTCGGTGTTGGGGGTATCGTTATTTAATCGAGGGCGAGCTCGACGAACCCGATGAAGGCGCAAGCGTCATGAGACATTTTTGGGCAGCCTTCGCGGCTGCCGGCTTGGCCTGCGCACCCGCCTGGGCCGGGTCCGGTGATCCGACCCGGATCGGCAAGGTTAACACGACGTTCCGGCTGACGGGCGACGACAAGATCGTGGTGGACCGCTACGACGACCCGCGCGTGGACGGCGTCAGTTGCTACATGTCGCGGGCCGAGAAGGGCGGGGTCAAGGGGGCGCTCGGCCTGGCAACCGACCCGAGCCGTTTTTCCATCGCCTGCCGGGCAACCGGGCCGGTGTCGCTGAAGGGCGACCTGCCGGACAACGAGGTTGTGTTCGGCGCCAGCGCCAGTTGGCTATTCAAGGAAATCCGGGTCTCACGCCTGTGGGACAAGCAGAAGCGCGTGCTGGTGTACTTGGTGTGGTCCACCCAGGCGCTCACGCCGGAGGGTAGCCCATACAACAGCGTCTCGGCAGTGGCGGTCGATCATTGAACAAGTGGTGCCAAAGCACGCAGTCTTTCTGAAAATTATTCCGCTGTTGGGCAGCGTGTCGAAGTAGATTGCGCGACAGCACGACAAAAGTTCTTGGCTGTTTTTTCAAAAAAGCAGGTTTCGCCTTACGCGCCGATTGTTCAGGACAGCAATACGCCGCCTGCGGGGCTGCTGCAGCTTGACGGTCGGCTGATCCTGTCCGACCTGTCATCCCAATGATCCTGCTGATCGACAACTACGACAGTTTCACCTTCAACCTCGTCCACTATTTTGGCGAGCTCGGCCATGGCTGCGACGTGCGCCGCAACGATGCGATCGCCGTGGACGAGGCGCTCGCGGCACGCCCCGAAGCCATCGTGCTCTCCCCCGGCCCCTGCACCCCCAACGAGGCCGGCATCTGCTGCGACCTGATCCGCGCCGCCGCCGGCCGGGTTGCCATCCTTGGCGTGTGCCTGGGCCATCAGGCGATCGGCCAGGTGTTCGGCGGCGAGGTGGTGCGCGCGCGCCAGCCGATGCACGGCAAGGTCAGCCCGGTGCTGCACCACGGCAGCGACGTGTTCGCCGGCCTGCCGTCTCCCTTCCGCGCCACGCGCTACCACAGCTTGACGGTGCGGCCCGATACCCTGCCCCAAGCCCTGGTCGCCACCGCGCATACCGAGGACGGCGTGATCATGGGCCTGCGCCATGCAACGCTGCCGGTGTTCGGCGTGCAGTTCCATCCGGAGAGTATCGCCAGCGAGCACGGGCACGCCATCCTGGCCAACTTCATGGCCCTGGCCCTGGCCCAGGGCCGCCAGCCCGCCGCAGCCGCCTGACCCACCGTTGCCCGACGCTCTGAAGCCAACCCTCGCCCGGCTAGCCTGCGGCGAGACGCTGGACGAGGCGCAGGCCGAAGCCGCCTTCTCGATCATCATGGACGGCCAGGCTACCGACGCGCAGGTCGCGGGCCTGCTGACGGCGCTGCGGCTGCGCGGCGAAACACTGGCCGAACTCGCCGGCGCCGTGCGCGCCATGCGCGCCCGCATGGCCGCCGTACAGGCGCCCTCGGGCACCATCGACGTATGCGGGACCGGCGGCGACGGGTGGGCCACGCTGAACGTCTCGACCGCTGTAGCCTTCGTGGTGGCCGCCTGTGGGGTGACGGTGGCCAAGCACGGCAACCGGGCGCTGTCGTCCCGCGCCGGCGGCGCCGACGTGCTGACCGCCCTCGGGGTGCAGCAACCGGCCGACGCCGCCACCTTGGCAGCGCAGTTGCGGCACACCGGTCTCGCTTTCCTGTTCGCCCCGAACCACCATCCGGCCATTCGCCATGCGGCCACGGCACGGGCCGAACTCGGCTTCCGTACGATCGTCAACCTGCTCGGCCCGCTATCCAACCCCGCCGGTGTGCGCCGCCAGCTGACCGGCGTGTACGACGCCGCCTGGCTGGCGCCGATGGCCGAGACGCTGGGCCGCCTGGGCACCGAGCGGGCATGGCTGGTACACGGGCAGGGAACGGACGAGCTGACGCTGGCCGGCGAGACCCAGGTGGCCGAGTGGCGCGACGGCGCCGTGCACCGTTTCACGGTCACCCCCGAACAGGCCGGCCTGCGCCGCGCGCCCATTGGCGCGATTGCAGGCGGCGATGCGGCCGCGAACGCTGCGGCCCTGCGCGCGTTGCTGGAGGGCGAGGCCGGCGCCTATCGCGACACGGTGCTGCTGAACGCCGGCGCTGCCTTGGTTGTGGCCGGCCGGACGGCGGACCTGGCCGATGGTGCGGGTCTGGCCGCCCGGGCGATCGGCTGTGGCGCCGCGCTGCATCTGCTCGAACGCCTGACACGATCACCACCGACCCAAACGACCTGAAGCTGGACCGCCCGATGCCCGACACGCTGCCGCCCATGGCCGACGCACTGGCCCGCATCTGCGCCGATACGGCGGCCGAGGTGGACCGGCGCCGATCCGTCGTGCCGGTCGCCGTCCTGAGGCACCGTATCGCCCACACCCGCCATCATAAGCCGCGCGGCTTCGGCGAGGCTTTGAAGGCGAAGCTGATCGCCGGCAAATGCGGCCTGATTGCAGAGATCAAACGTGCCTCGCCCTCGGGCGGCCTGATCCGCCCCAACATCGACCCGGCCCAAGTGGCACGACAGTACGAAGCGGGCGGCGCCACCTGCCTTAGCGTGCTGACCGACGGCGCGCATTTCCGCGGATCGCTGGACGACATGGAAGCCGCCCGCGCCGCGGCGCAGCTGCCCATCCTGCGCAAGGATTTCATCCTGGACCCCTGGCAGGTTTACGAAAGCCGGGCGGCGGGCGCCGACTGCATCCTGCTGATCATGGCGGCCCTGACCGACAGCCAGGCCATCGAACTGGAGGGGGTGGCGCGCGACCTCGACCTCGACGTTCTGGTCGAAGTGCACGACCGCCGCGAGCTGGACCGAGCGCTGGGCCTGCAGACACCCCTGATCGGCATCAACAACCGCAACCTCAAGACGCTGCAGACCGACATCGAGACCACCATCGCCCTCGCCCCGCACGTCTCGCCCGGCCGCATCCTGGTGACCGAGAGCGGCATACGGGATTCTGCCGATCTCAAGCGCCTGGCGGCCGTGGGTGCTTACTGCCTGCTGGTTGGCGAAAGCCTGCTGCGCCAGCCAGACCTGGCCGCCGCCACGCGCGCGTTGCTCGGCGGATGACCGGGCTTACCCATTTCGATGCGCAGGGCAGCGCGGTCATGGTGGATGTGACCGACAAGCCCGAGACCGGCCGCACCGCCACGGCGCGGGCGCGCGTGATGATGCAGCCGGCCACCCTGAGCGTGATACTGGCCGGCGACGCCGCGAAAGGTGACGTGCTGGGCACCGCCCGGCTGGCCGGTATCATGGCCGCCAAGCGCACCGCCGACCTGATCCCGCTCTGCCACCCGCTGCCGATCACCTCGGTGGTCGTCGATCTGTCGGCCGACGGCGACCGCGCGGTGCAGGTCTCGGCTACCGTGCGCACAACCGGCCGCACCGGCGTGGAGATGGAGGCACTCACGGCGGTGTCTGTGGCCGCGTTGACGGTGTATGACATGTGCAAGGCGATCGACCGCGGCATGCAGATCGATGCGCTGCGGGTGGTCCACAAGGATGGCGGACGGTCCGGTGCCTATACGGCCGCCTAGGTTGTGGCATCGGCTTATCCTCTGGCGGCAGGGACGCGCTGCGTGAGCGCTTCGCCCTGGCGCGACCTTGGCGTGCGATGTGCGTCCGCATTGGTGCTGGTGCCGATAGCGTTGGCGTCGATGTGGTTCGGCGGCGCGGTCTGGGCGGTCTGCATCAGCGTGATGGTGGGCGGGATGGCCCTGGAATGGCTGGGGCTGTGGGGCCGGTTCGGCCCCGGCGCGTGGGCGGCCGGCCTCGCCTACATCGCCCCGGCCTACATCGCGCTGATCTGGCTGCGGTCGGGACCGGCCGGGCTCCCTAACGTGGTGTTCCTGGCCGCCGTCGTCTGGGCCGGCGATATCGGCGCCTATCTGGCCGGCCGGCAGTTGGGCGGCCCGTTGCTGGCCCCCTCGATCTCGCCGGGCAAGACCTGGTCGGGTGCCGCGGGCGGCACGATTTGCGCCGTCCTGGCCGGGATGGCGGCCGGCTGGAGCGGGCGCGGCCACGCGGCCGCGCTGTCGCTGCTGCTCAGCATCGTCGCCCAGGCGGGCGACCTGCTGGAGAGTGCCATCAAGCGCCGCGCCGGTGCCAAGGACTCCGGTTGGATCATCCCCGGCCATGGGGGGTTGCTGGACAGGCTGGACGGCGTGCTGACCGCGGCGCCGGTAGCTGCCATATGCTCGCTCGCGATCGGTCCGGGGCAGGTATTGTGGCGTTGAAGAATGCGGCGTTGAAGGATGGGACGTTGAAGGATTGGTCATGAAGACAGTCACCGTCCTCGGCAGCACGGGCAGCATCGGCAAGAGCACGGTCGATCTGCTGGCAGCAAACCGGAACCGCTACCGTGTGCTGGCGCTGGTGGCCAACCGGAACGCCGAGGCCCTGGCCGCCCAAGCGGTGGCGCTGGGCGCCGAGCTGGCCGTGTGCAGCGATCCGGCCATGCACCGCACGCTCGCCGCCTGCCTGTCCGGCACCGGCATACGCATGGCCTGCGGGCCGGACGCGGTTCTTGCGGCAGCGCGCCTAGGTGCGGACTGGACCATGGCGGCGATCACCGGCATGGCCGGCCTGGCGCCGACATTGGCCGCTGCCGAACGGGGTGGCGCCATTGCCCTGGCCAACAAGGAGGCGATCGTCTCCGCCGGCGACGTGATGCTGCGTGCAGTCGCCGCTGCAGGGGCCACGCTGTTGCCGGTCGATTCCGAGCACAACGCGGTCTTCCAGGCCCTGGCCGGCGGCCAGCGCGCGGCGCTCGAAAAGATCATCCTGACCGCATCCGGCGGTCCTTTCCGCACGGCCTCGGTAGACGAGATGGCGCGCGCGACGCCGGAGACGGCGCTGCGCCATCCGGTCTGGTCGATGGGCGCCAAGATCAGCATCGATTCGGCGACACTGTTCAACAAGGGGCTGGAGGTGATCGAGGCGGCGCGCCTGTTCGCCCTGGCGCCGCACGAGATTGAGGTGCTGGTCCACCCGCAATCGGTCGTGCACGGCATGGTGTGCTATCGCGACGGCAGCGTGCTGGCCCAGATGGGGGCGCCCGACATGCGCATCCCGATCGCCCACACGCTGGCCTGGCCCGAGCGCCTGGCCACCGGCTCGCCGCGGCTCGACCTGGCGGCCATCGGCCGGCTGGACTTCGCACCGCCGGATGAAAAGCGCTTTCCCGCCCTGCGTATCGCCCGCGATGCCTTGCGCGCCGGCGGTGGTGCTCCAACCATTCTGAATGCGGCCAACGAGATCGCGGTCGCTGCCTTCCTGGACCGCCGCATCGGCCTGCCTGACATCGCCTCGGTCGTGGAGACGGCGCTGGATCGGACCGGCCCGTGCCCTGCCGGCACGCTCGATCTCGTGCTAGGGTTGGACGCGCAGGCCCGCCGCGTCGCCACCGAGTTGGTCACCGCCAGGCAAGCTGCCCGTGCGGCCTAGAGCTTAAGCCTGGAGTGAAGATGGCTACGATCCTGAACGTGCTGCAGATGGTCGCCAGCCGCGCGCTCGTGCTGGGCATCCTGGTGTTCATCCACGAGATGGGCCATTACCTGGCCGCCCGCTGGCGCGGGATCTACGTCGAGGCCTTCTCCATCGGCTTCGGGCCTGCGCTGCTGTCCTGGACCGACCGTCACCAGACGGTCTGGAAATTGTCCTTGCTGCCGCTTGGGGGCTTCGTCCGCATGCATGGCATGTCGCTGAACGTGGCCGACGAGCAACCGGCGGACCGGTCCGCGATCAGGCAGGGCCAGGCGTTCTTCGAAAAATCGGTGCTGTCCCGCTCGATCGTGGTGGCCGCCGGTCCGATCGCCAACTTCCTGCTGGCCGCGGTGCTGTTTTCGGGCCTGTATCTGGCTGTCGGCCGGCCGGTGGCGCTGCCCGTGGTGGGCGAGGTATCGGCCGGCAGTTCAGCCGAGGCGGCTGGCCTGAAGACCGGCGACGTCATCCGCTCGATCGACGGCGTCAAGGTGGTCGAGTTCGAGGATTTGCGCCGCATCGTGGCGGGCAATGCCGGCCACACCGTGAGCATGGCGCTGCACCGCGGCAACACGGACCTGACGGTCCCCGTGCTGATCAAGCCGGCGGTGCCGGGCGATTTGTCAATTGGCAAGCTGGGCGTGAGCGCCGGCGCCGAGAAGATCGAGCGCTTGGGCGTGGTCTCGGCCATTCTCGCAGGCTTCGCCCGCACCGGCGACGTTCTGTGGCAGACGCTGGCCGGCCTGTGGCACATTATCACCACCGGCAAGGGCGTGCACGACTTGGCGGGGCCGATCGGTGTGATGGCGATCTCCGGCCAGGTCGCCAAGCTGGGCATGGCGACCGTCATAGCCTTCGTGGCTTTCCTGTCGATCAACCTCGGGCTGGTGAACCTGCTACCGATCCCGGTGCTGGATGGCGGGCACCTGATGTTCTATGCGGCCGAGGCGGTGCGTGGCCGGCCGCTGCCGGCGCGCGCACTCGAATACGGCTACCGCCTGGGATTTGCCTTCATCGCCTCATTCTTCCTGTTCATCTCGTGGAACGACCTGGTCCATACCGGTGCAGTGCGCTGGATGACGCATCTCATCGGGTAGGCCGCAAGGCGAGGCTTTCCGAAACACCAACTCGGCCGTCGGTGCTGATTACCGGAACGCCGACAGGCATCATGGTTGCCTGGCGGCGTGCGCCAGGTCTGTCTCGGGCAGCCGGTAGAGGTCACCGGCGGCCAATTCTAAGGCCGGCGAGGCTGAGCCGGCGAACCGGAAGGCGGCAGTCAAGGGGTACGCGCAAACATACTCGCCGCCTCGGGCAATTGCGGGTCCGCGGCTTGCCCGCCGAGGCTCCGCCCGTCCAGATCCGGCGTGCAACGTACCGCAACGACGACCCACACCGCATGGACAGACTTCACGATCTCGGGTAGCCCGCTGCCCATGGGTGGTGAGATCCGCCTCCATCGTAAACCGGCTTTCTCTGCCCGGTGAGGCGGGCGCTTTCCTTAGGGGTTGTTTGTTGCATCGTTTCCGCGCGGCACTGCTTGCCTCACTTTGCGTCACGACCGCGTTCTGCCAGGGCCGCGCCAGCGCCCAGGAAGCGGCTCCGGATGCGGGATCGCAAGCGCCCGCCGCTGTGCCGCAGCCCAGCCAGGCAGCCCCGCCTGTGCGGCACGCCCATCGCCGGTCCGTAAGCCCCGTCCGTGCGGCCGCCCAGCCAGAGCAGCCGGGCGACACGATCCAAACCCTGCGCATCGTGGGCAACCAGCGGATCGAGGAGGGCACGATCCTCTCCTACATGCTGGTCCAGCCGGGCGACGCGTTCGGCAGCGACCGCGTGGACCGCTCGCTGCGCACGTTGTACGCCACCGGCCTGTTCGCCGACGTCAGCCTGCAACGCGAGGGCAGTGCGCTCGTGGTGCATGTGCGCGAGAACCCGCTGGTCAACGCGATCAGCTTCGAGGGCAACCACAACGTCAAGGCAGACGACCTCAACAAGGCGCTCCAGCTCCGCCCGCGCGCCGTGTTCACCACGCGCATGGCCCAGCAGGACCGCCAGAAGCTGCTGGGCGTGTACGCCGGCAAGGGCCGGTTCGCCGCCACCGTCGAGCCGTTCCTGGTCCGCCTGCCGCAGAACCGGGTCAACGTGGTCTTCAAGATCGTCGAAGGGCCGGAGACCAAGATCAGCCGCATCATCTTCGTGGGCAACCACGCCTTCAGCGAGGGCGACCTGAAGGCAGTGATCGACACCCGCGAGGAGCGGATCTGGCGCTTCTTCTCCAGCAGCGACCAGTTCAACCCCGAGCGGGTGAACTTCGACCGCGAGCTGCTGCGCCGCTTTTACCTGGAACACGGCTACGCCGACGTCGTCGTGACCAACACGGTGGCCGAGCTGTCGCCCGAGCGGCAGGCCTTCTTCCTGACGTTCCAGATATCGGAGGGCGAGCGCTACCGCGTGGGCCATGTGACGGTGAAGAGCACGGTGCCCAAGGTGAGCGCCGCGCCCTACCAGACGCTGGTGCGGGAGACCGAGGGCGCGTTCTACAACGGCAACTTGGTCGAGAAGAGCAGCGACGCCATCCAGGCGGCGGTGCGCCGCACGGTCGCCAACCCGTTCCTGGTGGTCAACCCGCGAATCGCCCGCAACCACACCAAGCACACCGTCGATCTGGAATTCGACATCGCCCAGGGACCGCGGACCTATGTGGAGCGCATCGACATCACCGGCAACACGGTCACCCGCGACCGGGTGATCCGCCGCGAGTTCCGGTTCGCCGAGGGCGATCCGAACGACCCGGCGCTGATCCGGCAGACCAAGCAGCGGCTGACCGATCTGGGTTATTTCGGCGACGTGAAGGTGACGCCGCAGCCCGGCTCGGCGGCCGACCGCGTGGTGGTGAACACCGAGCTGACCGAGAAAGCCACCGGCGAGCTGTCGCTGGGCGGCGGCTACTCCACCACGTCGGGCATCCTGGGCCAGGCCGGGCTGCGGCAGCACAACCTGATCGGCACCGGCATCGACGCCGGGATCAACGGCACGCTGGCCTCCCGCCAGAGCCAGGTTGATCTGTCGGCCACCGATCCGTACTTTCTGGACCGCAACCTGGTCGCCGGCGGCGATATCTTTTTCCTGACCAACAACAACCAGTATGTGTCCGACTACAGCGAGACGCGCTACGGCCTCTCGGCCCGGCTCGGCTTTGCCTACAACGACCATGTCAGCCAGGCTTTCAACTACACCATCAGCGACCGCGACGTGAACAACCTCAGCGAGTTCGCCAGCGTCTATGTGCAGGACGAGGCAGGCTACTCGCTGCTGTCGCAGATCGGCCAGACGCTGTCCTTCGACTACCGCGACAGCCGAGTGGAGCCGCATAGCGGCTTCGTGGTGCGCGTCGGCAACGACCTGGCCGGGCTGGGCGGCGACGAGCGCTACGTGCGGTCCAAGATTGACAGCACGTATTTCCTGCCGCTCGACTACTTCACCGGCAATGCGGACTGGGGCATCTCGTTCAGCCAGGGTGCCGGCTACCTGAAGAACTTCCAGAGCCGCGAGCGCATCATCGACCGCTTCTTCCTGGGCGGCGACAATCTGCGCGGCTTCCTCGATCAGGGCGTGGGTCCGCACTCGGTCGCGTATTCGACGTGCTTTACCGATCCGCCGTTCGGTCCGCCCGGAGGGTGCGGCGCGAGCAACGCCGCGACCGCGATAAACGGCGGCATTTTCTATCATGGCAGCGACAGCATCGGCGGCAACTTCATCTACACGCAGTCCACAGAGCTACACTTTCCGCTGCCCGTGCCGGCCGATTTCGGGCTTACCGGGCGCAGTTTCGTCGATGTCGGCGGCCTGTCCGGGCTGAACGTGCCGCCCAACGCGGCCACGAGCTGTCTGCCCACGTCGGCGCATGTGAACGGCCGCATCCTGGACGACCACGGAACGCCGATCAGCAAATGCTACTACGACGACAGCTCGCCCCGCATGTCGGTGGGTGTGGGCGTCTCGTGGAAAAGCCCGTTCGGGCTGATCAACATCGATTTCGGCATTCCAGTGATCAAGAAGCCCTACGACCAGACACAAATCTTCAAATTCGGATTCGGGACGAGGTTCCAGTAGATGCGTACACGCCTGCTCAGCGCTGCCGCCTTGGCAGCACTCTCGCTCATGCCGATTCGCCAGCCCGCGTCGGCGCAGTCGCCAGGCTACTTCATCCCGCCGCAGCCGGCCGCGCCCAGGACAGCCCAGCCCTCCGCCCGTGCAC
>CAXUHU010000027.1:20791-35463 GCA_964250925.1 uncultured Acetobacteraceae bacterium | reverse complement strand
CGGCAGGACAGGCAGAGCGATCTGGCCTTGCAGGAAAGTGCGGAGCTTCGGCACGAACTGGACGGCAGCTCGCTCGATTCCGGATGCCGCGTGCTGTTCGACGGCGCGATCGGCCCCTATCTGCAAGCCCGCATCGGACAGGTCTCGCAGGGTGTCGGCCTGAAGGGCTACAGCGCGGCGCCGTTGGCCCTGGCCGTCTACCTGGCTTCCGGCTGCCCGCCCGATTTCATCCGTACGTTCTGGCCGAAGGTGGAGATTGCTGCGCTGGCGATCGACCGCCTGGGCGCGCAATAGCCGATACGACAGGGGCGTTCAGCTCGACCTGGTCGCAGAAAAACCGATCATGCAATGAAAAGTCTGCCACGCATCGCAGCCGCGGAGGGATTTTGGCAGCCGACCTAAAGAAGACGATCGTCGCGGCGATGGGCTGGTCGGTGGGCGTCAAGATCGCTTTCCAGATCGTCACCTGGGCGATGACGCTGGTCGTCATCCGCCTGCTGTCGCCCAGCGATTACGGGCTGATGGCGATCGCCCAGGTGTTCACCAATTTCATGCTCGGCTTCGCCAACCTTGGACTGGGCGACGCTCTGCTGCAGCGCAAGGACACGCCGCAGGCGCTGGTGGCCAACACCTACGGCGTCATCCTCGCCATATCGGCAGCGCTCACGGTGCTGCTGTCCGTCGCGGCCTACCCGATCGCGGCGTGGTACGGCGATCCCCGGCTCGTGGCCTTGATCCAGGTGTCGAGCCTGGGCTTCCTGTTCAACGCGTTCACCACGCTGCCGCGCATGGCGTTGCAGAAGCAGATGCGCATGCGCCCGGTGTTCATGGCCGACCTGACATCGGGCCTGGCCGGCGCCTTCGTGGTGATTGGGCTGGCCTACACGGGTTACGGCGTTTGGGCGCTGATGGACGGCTGGCTGGCGACCAACCTCGTCAGACAGTTGGCTTTCCTGGCGGTGGCGCGGGAGTACTACGTGCGGCCGCGTTTCGACTTCGCCGCGGTCAAGCCGCTGATGGGCTTCGGCGCCTACAGCACGCTCGAATACATGGCGTGGATCTTCATGACGTCGGCCGACGTCGTCATCGTCGGGCGGATGCTGGGCGATGCCAAGCTTGGCCTGTACGCGGTCGTGCTGAACTTCGCGGCCATGCCGGTCAACAAGATCGCGCCGATCGTGAACGGCCTGGCTTTCCCGGCCTTTGCCATGGTGCAGGGCCAGTTGGCCGAGGCCAGGTTCTACGTGCTGAAGGCGATCCGGCTGATGTCGGTGCTCGCCGTCCCGCTGTTCCTGGGCATCGCGGTGACATCGCCCGAGATCGTGGGCCTGATCTTCGGTCCGAAATGGTCCGCCGCCCGGCCGTTGCTGGAAATATTGTCGGTGGCGCTGATCTTTCGGTCGCTGCTGATCCTCTTGCCCAACTTCCTGGGCGGCATCGGCGATGTGAAGGCGGCCTTCTGGTGCACGGCGCTCGGCGCGGCCGTCTTTCCGGTGGCCATACTGATCGGCTGTCGTTGGGGTATCGCGGGCGCCTGCTTCGCCTGGCTGATCGCCTATCCGCTGGTGTTCGCGGGCGAGGCGCTGATCGCATCGGTTCGGGCGGCGATGAACGTTCGCGACGTATTGGTGGCCCCGGTACGGCCGTTGATGGCGGGGGCCGCGATGGTTCTTGCCGTGCTTGCGGCGAGGCAGACGCTGCCGGTGGATCTGCCGGCAGCGCTACGGCTTGGCGTTCTGGCTGTCGTCGGCGCTGCGGCTTACGGCTCCTTCGTCGTCGTGATCTTTCCCGAGTTGGCGCGCGAGCTTGGCGGTTTGCTGCCTCCGTTTCGACGAGTGAAGGTTAGGGTGGAGAAGTGAGGAAGGCGTCCTTTTTTGAAAAAAAGGACCAAAAAAACTTTTGCTTACTTCGCGGGCGCTTGATCGCTGGCCAGCTTGTCCGGCACGTCCCGCAAACCTGCCAGGGCCTCTGTCCAACTGCCGGGCAATGCGGGTGGGCCCGGGTTTACACGGCCGTCGCGCAGCATCTGCGCTGCGGTCTTCAGCGCTTCTGCCAGCGCTGCGCTGTTCGGCTCCACGGCCAGGATAGCGGGTGAAATCTGCCGCAGCTGCTCGGCGGTCTTCGTTGCGAACACGTTGGTCACGCTCAAGCCGCCGCAGGCCGCCATCTCCAGCACCGGGTAGCCGCTATGCGGCGAGAGCATCGGGCTGAGGAGGATGTCGGAGTCCTGCAGCAGCCTTGCGTAGCCGCGATAATCTGCCCAGGGCGCTTCCCGTACGACGCGCCCGCAGCGCAGCTTCATCGCAGGCAGGCTGCCGCGGGCGCCGATCGCCAGGAACTCCCACTCGCCCTGAAAGGCGTTGTCCTGGCAGGCGAGGTCCAGGGCCTCCAGCGCCATGCCCAGCATGTTGCGGGGGTTGGTCGGCCGCGCATACACGAGCAGCCTGCGCGGACCCGGCCGGGTTGACCGGTCTTGCCCCGGTCTGAATACATCTTTGTCGAGCGCCGGCTCGAAGACGGTGCAGGCCTGCCGGAACCCGGCTTCGGCGAAGCGCCCGATCCGGCCGTCGGCCAAAAAATCGGCCAGCGCCGCCTGGTTCACGACGGGATGGTAGTCCATGGCGTAGGTCTGAAGCGCCAGGGCGTAGCGGCTGGACCACGGGTAGAAGGCGGGTTCGAAATCCTGGATGAGGTAGATGAACCGCTTGCTCCGGGTCTGGGAAACGAGGCTGCTTGCCTGGTGGGCCGTGGTCCAGAACGACGCCAGGAACAGATCGTCCGGCCCGATGCACAAATCGGCTTCGGGATGGCGGGACAGTTGCGCGTGGGCGGACAGGCCGCCGGTCAGCTGCGCCACGTGACGCCAGAACCAGGCTTCGTCGCCGGTGGGGGGACCGTCGCAGGCAACGAACCTGATGGGCAAACCGGCTTTGGCTATGGCGCAGCCGGCCTGGATGACCGAGTTGGGGCCGCCCGTCATCTTGTCCGGGCCGATGCTGGGCAGCAGCACGTTCAGCATGGCGGGCGCAGCCGGGTCCAGGGTCGCGTGGAGCGGCCTGATGTCGGGGTAGTCCTTCAGCCTGGCGGCGTAGGCTGCGGGATCGGTGAACTGGGTGACGTTGCGCGCAAAGGCTTCCGGATCACGGGCAAGCAGCCGGCCCTGCCCCGCGACCTTGCGCACGATCCGGGCAGCCTGCTGCAGCGGCTTCATGCCCGGAACGGCCCCGTGGCTGTCGTTTGTTGCATGACGTTTAGTAGCTTTTCGAAACGGCCTCTGGCTAGAGCAACATCGGCGGTATGTCACGGCCGAGAGCCTCGCCGGCCACGGCACCAGCGGCGCGCCGCCTCAGTAGACGTGGTGCGTGTCCACAAATCCGTTCAGCACCACGTGCGTGTTGTCGTTCAGCAGCAGCGTGGTCGAGCTGGCGCCAAGCGTTTCGGAGACGATGCCGACGCCGTGGAATGCAAGCTGGTCGGTGCCGGCCCTGAAGCCGTTGATGGTGTCGGTGCCGCCGCCATGGCCCGATGCGAACTGGAACAGGTCGCCGGCGCCCCAATTGGCAACGGTCACGACGTCGGTTCCGGAGCCGAACTCCACCGTACCGCCTGCATGCGGCATGGCAATGGTGGTGGCGCCGCTGCCGGCCACGATCTGCACGCCGCCTTCGCCGCCGGTCACCGTCAGGCTGCCGGCACCGCCGGTGACCGAAAGCTTGCCCCATCCGCCGTCGATGGTGGCGCTGCCGGTGCTGCCGATGAAGCTCATCGTGCCGCCCGCCTGGGTGACGATGGCGGCGCCACGCCCGCCATAGACGGTTTGCGTGTCGGGGCGGGAGTCGTAGTTGAACAGCTTCAACGTGCCGGTTCCCGCCCAGACAGTGCTGGGACCGCCATAGATCGTCACGGTGTTCGTGCCGGTCCCGGCATGGATCGCGTCGGTCCCGAACGAGACGACGCTGGCCGTGCCGGCGCCGAGCGTCACGTTGGTGCTGGCGCCCGCCTGCGTCTGGACGGCAAGGCCGGTGCTGGTGCCGCCGGACACGCTGGCCGAGCCGCCGGTGAGCGTGGCGCCGGCCGGGGTGAAGCCGGCGATGTTGAACTTCACCGTGGCCGCGGTTTCGGCCACGCTGGCATAGGCGCCCGCGTTCACCGTTAGCGTGCTGCCGGAAGCGGCCGTGCAGTTGTCGTGGCCGGAAGCACTGCCGTTCAGCGTGTCGATCCCGGCAAAGCTGAGCGTGCTGTTGGCGGTGCTGCCATAGACAGTGGAGTTTCCAAACACGGCGACCTGCTGGTTGCCGTTGCCGCCGTAGATCACGTCGGTACCGTAGGATTTCACCACATCCGCACCGGCTAGGGTGAGCGTGTCGTGCGCGGCGGCGGCGGTGGAGATGGTGTTCGAACCGCCGCCATCGGTCGCGGTGTAGGTCAGCCCGCCGGCGCCGCCGGTCATGACGTCGTTGGAGCCGCCGGTCACCGTGAGGTGTCCCGCGCCGCCGACCAGCTTGATGTTGCTCAACTGCGCCTGCACCGTGCTCGCCTTGGCGCCGCCGTAATAGGTGATGTTGCCGGTATCGCCGGATATCAGGGTGGTGCCGCCGTTGCCGTACACGCTGGCCCCTGCCGTATCGCCATGGCCGAAGACGGCGAGGGCGCCGGTGCCGGCGTACACCGTTGCCGCACCTTCCAGCAGAACCGTCTCCGTGCCGCTGCCGGCATAGATGGTGTCCGCGCCGGCGCTCAGCACGTTCGCCGTCCCGGCACCCAGCCGCAGCACGCTTCCCACGGGGCCGCCGGCCGTGGTGATGGACATGGCGCCGCTGTAGACCTGTGCGTCGAGCGCACCGCCGCTGGCGCTGAGCGCTTCGTTGGAGCCGCCCTGGCTGACGTTGAAATTGAAGTTGCCGCCGTTGTTGGTCACGCTCAGGTAGCCGACCGCACCGGTGACGGTCGCCGAACCGGCGCTGCCCACCGTCAGCACGGGGTCGCCGCCATGCCCGGTGATCGTTGCCGTTCCCAGCACGGACCACTGGTCGTTGCCGGTGCCGTCGCTGATCGAAGCGATGCCGCCGACCTGGCCGCTGACGTTGCCGGAGCCGCAGGTGATGGCGTCGTGGCCCTCGCTGTCCACAAGGTCCTGCCCGATCAGGTTCAGCGTGTCGGTGGCGCCGGCAACCGTGGCGATGGTGTTGCCGCCGGTGGTGCCGACCTCTGTAAAGTTCATCCCGCCGGTACCGCCGATCGCCACCACGTGGCCGGCAATCGCCGTCACGCTCAGCAGCCCTCGGCTTCCCTCCACCGCCAGCAGCGTGCCTGTCAGGCTGATCGTGTGGGAGAGCGAGTCGTTGTAGACGACGGTGTTGCCGGGGATCACGCCGGTCAGCGTCTGGTCCGGCAACGCGTTGCCCTGGCCATCGGTGTTGCCGGTCTCGGTTGCCGGCCCCTGTGCGATGTTGGCCGGGGTGATGGAGCCCATCGCATTGCCGGTGATGGTGGCGGTGATCGACGTCTGGTTCAGCAGGGCGATCGTGCTGGGGCCATGATCATTGACGAACTGGTTGCCGGTGATCAGCAGCGACGAGCCGGCATAGGGAATGCCCTCGCCGCCGAAATGGACCATCGCCTGGTTCGGCGCGTTGGCGCCTTTCTCGATAACGTTGTTCTGCACGACATCGACGCCGCCATCGGGCAGGTCGATCTCGTAGCTGGCGGTGCCGGTTGGCCCGTCCTGCAGAACGTTGTTGGTGATGGTGTTGGCATACGCGCGGCTTTTCAGCTCGTGACCTTCGATCGCACCCTCGCTGACGTTGTTGGTGAAGGTCAGGCTGGCGACGTTGCCCATGTAGACGTTGTGCGTGGTGCCCGAGCCGGAGCCGTTCGCGTTGAACAGGCAGTGGTCGATCGTGACCGTGTTGGTCAGGCCGAGGATGCTGGGCGCACCCATCACGCCGTTCTGGTTATCGGTGAACGCGTCGTTCTCCAGCACCATCTGGCCGCCTTCGTAGCGTATGCCGGCGCCGTTGCCGCCATTGGCGTCGGAAATGCTGCAGCCGGAAAAGCTGCAATTCTTGATCGTGACGTCGTTGTCGACGGTGATGATGCCCTTCTCATCCGGCGGCGGCTCGGTCGCCACGAAGTTCGCCATGCCGCCGACACCCTCGATGGTGATCTTGGTCTCGACATTGGCGAAGTCGTTGGTGTACGTCCCGGAACTGACCAGGATGGTCGATCCGCTGGTGGCTGCAGCGACGGCGGCACCTAGCGTTGCATACATCTCGCCGGCACCGACAGTAAGCACCAGCGGCCCTGGGGTGAGGGTGGTTGGCAGCACGGGAAGCAGGCCCGGCTGGTCTGCCGGCGTCTGGTCAGGACTCGTCGTGGCCAGGTTACCCCAGCTGAAATGCGCCATGATCGTGCCTTCTAGTCTGTGTCGTTAATCAGAGACGTGTCGCATTCTTGGCTCTGGGCGTTAACGACGTTTGAAGGCCGGACGGTGAACTTCAGGTCTCGCGGCGATGTGATCTACGTTGTAGAACCACGCTGACATTGCATCGCCTCGGCCATCGGGTGTCGGCGCTGGTAAATCACGACCTGGTCAAGGCACGTCGGCTTCGGCTGCCGCGCTTGCCGGACTTGTTACGTTGGACTCATCGATACTATACACGGTGTAGAAATGCGCTCCCGATGCGGCTGAACTATCGGTGCAGGAGGTGGTGGCGGTCGTGCAGATCGGCGCGCCGTCGCGGAGCAGCGTGTAGGTGAACGGGCCGGGAACTTGAGGACCGGCAACGGACACCCATTTGACGACGACACTCGTCTTTGTGCAGTCCTGGCTCGACTTGTCTTTGCTGCCGCACGTCGCCGTGATCCCGGTCGGTATGTGCGTGGAAAGGATCAGCGGCGGTAGCGGGGTCTGTGCGAAGTTGAATTCGTTGATCAATTGGCCGAGCTGTGCCGTGCTGCCATCGGGATACAGGCCCGTTGTAAGTTCGTCTCGCACGGTCGGACGGTTGTCCGGCTGACCCATGGCCACGGGGTCGAGATGGGCACCGTTCATGAAAAGCTGCTCTATCAGCACGGCGTAGCTGTCAAAGCTGAGTACCTGGTGGTCGATCAAGCCCGGGATGGCGTATGGGCTGATGAGGAGTCCGGGAACGCGCAATCCAAGGCCCTGAACCAGCTTGCCGGGTTTCGCATAGTCGAGGATAGGGGGTACGACGTGGTCGTAAAAGCCTCCCCAGTCGTCCTATGCAACGAAGATGGCCGTATTCTGCCAGTAGGTCGATTCCATGACCGCATTCACCAGCGACGTTACGTATTCCATGCCGGCAGTCACACCGTAGGTCGGGTGCTCGCTTACGGGGAACGATGGGACGACCCAGGAAACCTGGGGCAGAGTGCCGTCCCGCAGGTCGACGAGCAATTGATCGACCTGCGGTTCGTGAACGGCGAGATAGGCCGATCCTTGCTGGCTGACCCAAGTGAAACCGGGTACGGGGTTCCAGAAACTGGGTACCTTGTCGGACTGCTGGTTTTGCGGATCACACGTCATCTGCCCGTCGTCGCAATCCGGGTCCGGTCCGTCGCCAAGGTAGTACTTCCAACTGACGTTGTTCGTGTCCATCAACTGGAACAGATTGACCCACGGATATTTCGGCGCTGCCGTAGCGGAGGCGAGGGACGGGTTCATGCTTGTCGTGCAGGTCGATACATCCGAGGTGTTCGTGCAGTGAGCCGTCCATTGACTTGTCATTTCGAGATGGGCATCAGCTGACCAGCCGCGATCGCCTTCGAACATGCTGTCTTGTAGAACGAAGTTCTCGGCATAGGCCCAGTAGTTTGGGATTTCTGCATCGGTGTGATACCCCATCACGTCGTGCCTGGCGATGCCGTTGTGGATGCCGGTGACGCATTGCGGCTTGACAGGCATCTGGGCAACCTGCGCAGGACTGCTCGGGCCGCCGCACATCGAACCTCCGGTCGCTTGTTCACGAACGAAGCCGTCCATCTTTGCGGTGGTGATGCCGTCGTCCAAGTCGGCGGTGGCATCCGTGTCATTGTGCGGCCCACCGGAGTTGGAGTCGTGCACGTCGTGGAAAGGGGTGATGCAGCCCTGAGCCGGATTAACTGGGTCAAGGGGGATGCAAGTGCCCGCCGGAACGCCGTTGGCACCGGGAAACGTGCCGAAGTAATTATCGAACGAACGGTTTTCCTGCATGATGACGATAACGTGCTGGATTGGGTAGGGTGAGGTCGCCTGTGCTGCTGCTGCAACCGAGACCGATGCAAACAACATAAGAAGCAACAATTCTTTGAAACAGAGGGGCAATGTCATGGTCTTCCGTAACGAACCGGTAACGACATAGGAGGTCGATCCAGGAAGTGCCATTTCTGCAGCCACTATTCAATCAGAAATTGATGCGGCCAGTTTATTGTCAACTCGTAAGTACCATCTACCTTCGCTGGCAAGTTCGCTTATGCAGCAACCTATAGTTGTATGTCTCATTCTTAGGGTAATGAGTTTTATCAAAGATGTCTGTGTGCATGGTTCGACTCGCCTCAGCCCGGACAAAAGCAAGCCGCCCCGATCCCACCTGCCGCGCGCAGGCGACTCAATTTGCCGCCGTCTTCTTGGATGGCTTCGGCGGATACTGCATGATCAGCGTGTGCGACGAGTACGACACCCACAGATGCACGCGAGACTGGAAATCGGCACCAAGCAACATCTCAACGCCATTCTGCCCCGCATCGTCCAGCACCCATACCGGCATGTTCTCGAATGTCAGGTCACCGATCGATAGCTCGGACACAACTTGGCGCATACTGGCTACCCGTGCGGGTCCTATGCCGCCTTCACCCAGGCTGGGCTTCTGTGCACGATCCGGACGCTGCAGGTTGAGACGTGCCGCGGCGGATCGGAACAGCAACGATTGGGGAGCGCCGGTATCGACCAGCGCGACGAGCTGGTGTCCGTTGATCAAGACCGGAACGCGCGGCCGCCGGTCCTCTCCAAACGGCTGCAACGGGGCGCTGTAGAGCGGGCCGGCTAGAAAGGCGGCGGGCGCGCTGCAATCGCCTGTTGGGCGGTACAGGTTGATCTGCGCTTCCGGGAAGTCCAGATCGATATCGAATTGCGATACGAGATCAACGCTCAGCAACCCGTCAGCCCAGCGCAGCGGCAGGTCGGCGGCCGTGAAATTGTAGTCGCGCGCGTGCAACCCGCCGATGTTGACGGTGTGGGCGGTGACGAACCTGGCCGTGCGCGCACCACCGATGCCCGAGACCGCGCCAAGGGTGTTGCGTATCTCTTCCCCTTGCATGTGCGGCAAACCCAGCCGGGCGACGGCCGCCTCGGTCAGCAGGCTGATGGCCGCGCCGGTATCGAATACAAGGATGGCCCGCCCGCCGTTCAGCTCTGCCTCGACCAGCACATGGCCGTGGCTGGGCTGAAGCGCCAATCGCGACACATGGGCCATCGTGCACCCGCTGCCCCACGCCGCGACACCCGGCCATAGAGCGGCCATAGCCGCCATCGCCCACGTCCTCAGGTCCGCCATCGCCGCGCGCTCCCGCTTGTGCAGGCAGCACGCTACAGAACCGATACGAACGGTCAATGAGGCTAGGTTTCCTGCCGGAACGGCGAGAGCTCCATAAGCGCCGTCATCTCGGCTTCCATCGCCGGGCGTTCCCGCTTCAAATGTTCGCCTATGGCGCGGCGCAGGCCGGGATTGGCGATCCAGTGTGCGGAGTAGGTGGGCCGCGGCAGGTAACCGCGCTGTATTTTGTGCTCTCCCTGCGCACCGGCCTCCACGATACGCAAGCCGTGCTCGATCGCGTAGTCGATGGCGCGATAGTAGCAAAGTTCGAAGTGAAGGAAGGGATAATCGCCGATACAGCCCCAGTTGCGGCCGTACAGCGTGTCGGTGCCGGCCAGGTTTAGCGCGCCGGCTACCAACGTGCCGCGGTCCTCGGCCAGCATCAGCACCACACGATCGCCCAGCCGTTCGGACAGCAGCGGAAAGAACTTTTGCGTCAGGTAGGCGCTGCCCCATTTTCGATCCACGGTCGACTCGTAGAAGCGATAGAATGCCTTCCACTGCGCGCGTTCGATCTCAGCACCCCGCAGCGTATGGAACACCAAGCCGGCGGCGTTGGCGTCGCGCCGCTCCCGCTTCAGCGACTTGCGCTTGCGCGCGTTCAGCGCGCCCAGGAAATCATCGAAGGTCGCGTAGCCTTCGTTATGCCAATGATACTGCACGCCCAGCCGCTGCAGCCAGCCGGCATCGCCCAGCACGTCCCATTCCGGCCGCGTGCAGAACGTGACGTGCACCGAACTCAGTTTCAGCTCGCGGCAGGCCTGGCTCAACGCCGCGGCCAGCGTTGCCTCGCCCAGCTCGGTGCCGGGGCGGACCAGGAGGCGCGGGCCGGTGACGGGGCTGAAGGGCGAGGCCACTTGCAGCTTGGGATAGTAGTCGCCGCCGGCCTGCTCGAGAGCGCGCGCCCAGCCGTGGTCGAACACGTATTCGCCGTAGCTATGGCCCTTGGCGTACATCGGCGCGCAGGCGACCAGGCGCCCGGCCCCGTCGCGCAGGGCGGCGTGGCGCGGCAGCCAGCCGGTGCGTGCACCGGCCGACCCGCTATCCTCCACCGCCGAAAGGAAGGCGTGGCTGACGAACGGGTTGTCCGCACCGGCGCAGCACTCCCAATCCGCCGGATCGATCTCGTGGATGGAGCCGTGCAGGCTTAGCGACAGGGTGGGGGCGCTATCTGGCATCGGTGCGGATATGGCCGTGCTGACAGGGCATGAAAGGCGTGTCAGGCCGGTTTGAGGAAGCGGGCGAACGCCTCCAGCGTGCGTGGGGAGACGTGGTGCTCTATCCCTTCGGCGTCGTTTTCTGCGTCCTCACGCGGCACGCCCACGGCCAGCAGCAGATCGACCACCAGTCGGTGGCGGGCGCGCACCCGGCCCGCCAGCGCCTCGCCGGCCGGCGTCAGGAACACGCCGCGATACGGCCTGGCGGTGGCCAAGCCCTCGCGTTTAAGGCGGGTTATCGCTTTGACTACCGTCACGTGACTGACGCCAAGCCGACGCGCGATGTCGGTCGGCCGTGCCTCGCCGTCGGCGGCCAGCAGGTCGGCAATCAGCTCGGCGTAGTCTTCCAGCAGCGCCGCGGAGCGCTGCACGCGCGCGCGCCCGAACCGCCTTGCCTGGGTCTCGGCCGAGAGTCCTGCGTCGGATGCCTCGCCCAAATGCAATCCCGCCTTTTCTCGTCTCGTGACGCTGTAGCCGATTGCATCCCTCGTAGCCCAGACTACATTCCGTATCATGAGCGGCAGCCTGAGCGAGCGCACGACGACCGCGATACGCGAGGTTCTGGACGGTCACGTGCGGGGCTGGCGGGCCGTGCTGCCGTTTGCGGGCCCGGCCGTGGTGGCCAGCGTCGCCTATATCGACCCCGGCAATTTCGCGACCAACATCCAGGCCGGCGCGCGCTACGGCTACGCGCTGCTATGGGTGGTGGTGCTGGCCAACGCGGTAGCCATGCTGTTCCAGGCGATGAGTGCGCGGCTGGGCATCGTGACGAACCGGAACCTGGCCGAGTTGTGCCTCGCGCATTTCTCAACGCCCGCGGTGCTGGCCATGTGGGCGGTCAGCGAAATCGCGGCCATGGCGACCGACCTGGCCGAATTTCTGGGCGGCGCCATCGGCCTGTCGCTGCTGCTGCATTTGCCCTTGCTGGCGGGCATGGGTCTGGTCGCCGTGCTGACCTACGCGATCCTGCTGCTGGACCGGCGGGGGTTCCGACCGCTGGAACTGGTGGTGGGCGGCATGGTGGGCCTGATCGGCGCTTGCTATGTGATCGAGTTGTGCGTGGCGCCGCCCGATTGGTGGTCGGCGGCGCGCGGCATGGTGGTGCCCCACTTAGCCGACCATGACGCCGTGCTGCTGGCGGTGGCCATCGTGGGCGCAACGGTGATGCCGCACGCCATCTACCTCCATTCGGGCCTGACGCAGGATCGCGCGCCGGCGCGCAACCCTTCCGAACGCAAGCGGTTGGCCGCCTACTCCAATCGGGAGGTGGTGGCGGCGCTGACACTGGCCGGATTGGTGAACGCGGCCATGGTGATGATGGCAGCGCGCGCGTTCCACGCCGGGCACAGCGACGTGGCCGAGATCGGCACGGCGTACCACACCTTGGTGCCGCTGTTCGGTGCGGCGGCGGCCGGCGTGTTCCTGGTCTCGCTGCTGGCCAGCGGCGTTTCCAGCTCGGTGGTGGGCACCATGGCGGGGCAGGTGATCATGCAGGGATTCGTGGGCTGGCGCATCCCCATTTGGGTGCGACGCCTGGTCGTCATGGCGCCGGCCTTCGCTGTGGTGGCGCTCGGGTTCGATGCCACACGCAGTCTAGTGATCAGCCAGGTGGTTCTCTCGCTGGCGCTGCCGGTGCCGATGGTGGCACTGCTGCTGCTGAGCCGGCGTCGCGACGTGATGGGGGCCATGGTGGCCGGGCGCGGCGTCATGGCATTGGCCTGGGCGGCGGCGGCGGCTACGCTCGGGTTGAACCTCGTGCTGCTGGGCGAAACGGCCGGGCTGCTGTAGACGACGTTGACGACCTATGTCCGCCAGCAAAGTTTATCTCGATCTCGGGAAGTTTCAGGTTCGCGCCTGCGCCGCTCAAGGTATCCTCCGCCCAGCCTGCGCTATGGCGAAGCACGGTCGTCTCCCGCTTTTCTAGCCGTGCGTGCAACGGCGAGCCGCCGGTCATGGCACAGGCTGGACACCGTCGAATTCGTAGCGGAGGGCTGGTCCGCTCCCAGCCCAGCCCAGGAGCTTCTTCATGGTCAGCGGCTTGATGCTGACGCTCATGGCATAGGCGTACTCGACCCAACTGCTTCCTTACAACGCTGATCGCCGCCGGCGTGCGATTGCGCCCGTGCCGCAGCATCCCTAGCTTTCCGCCATGCCGTCCACGCCCGACACGCTTCGCATCGCGCTCGCCCAATTGAATCCGCATGAGGGGCAGATCGACGCCGACCTGCGCCGGATACGCGCGGCCCGAGCGCAAGCGGCGGACCTTGGCGCTGACCTGCTGGTAACGCCGGAGTTCTCCATTGCGGGCTACCCGCCGGAGGACCTCGTGCGCAAATCGGCGTTCGTCGAAGATTGCGAAGCCGCCCTGTCTGAACTGGCGCAGGATACCGCCGATGGCGGCCCCGGCCTGGTGGTGGGCGGCCCGTGGCGGGATGAAGGCCGCCTGTACAATGCCGCGTTCCTGCTCGATGGCGGCGCGGTCATCGCACGGCGGGCCAAGCACGAGCTGCCGAATTACGGGGTGTTCGACGACAAGCGCGTGTTCGATGCCGGCCCGGCCCCGGGCCCCGTGGTGTTCCGCGGCTTCCGGCTGGGACTGATGGTGTGCGAGGATTGGTGGTTCCCCGCCGTCGCCGAGACGCTGGCCGAGACGGGGGCGGAGATGCTGCTGTCGATCAACGCCTCGCCGTTCGAGGCCGACAAGGCGGGACGCCGCGTGCAACTCGCCGTAGCGCGCGTGGTGGAAACGGGCCTTGCCTTCGCCTTCGTCAACCAGGTGTGCGGGCAGGACGAGCTGGTGTTCGACGGCGCCAGCTTCGTGCTGAACCCCGACCGCAGCCTGGCCGCCGTGCTGCCCTCGTTCCAGGAGCATGTGGGCCTGACGGAATGGCGCCGAGAGGGCGGCGTGCTGGTGTGCGAAAAGCAGGCCTTGCCGCCCGAACCGGCAGCGAACGAATTGGTCTATCGCGGCCTGTGCCTGGGCCTGGCCGACTACGTGCGCAAGAACGGTTTTCCCGGCGTGTTGCTGGGCCTGTCGGGCGGCATCGACAGCGCGCTTTCGGCGGCCATCGCTGTCGATGCGTTGGGGGCGGACCGGGTGCGCGCGGTGATGCTGCCCAGCCCGTACACCAGCCAGCACAGCCTAGATGACGCAAGCGAGTGCGCGCGGCTGCTGGGCATACGCATCGACACCGTGCCGATCTCGCCCGCGATGTCGGCCGTGGACGAGGCGTTGGCGCCGCTGTTCGCGGGATTGCCGGACGATACGACCGAGGAGAACATCCAGTCCCGCGCCCGCGGCCTGCTGTTGATGGCGATGAGCAACAAGTTCGGCCAGATGGTGCTGACGACGGGCAACAAGAGCGAGATGTCGGTCGGCTACTCCACGCTGTATGGCGACATGTGCGGCGGCTACTCGGTGCTGAAAGATGTGTACAAGACCGACGTGTTCGCATTGTCGCGCTGGCGCAACCAGCACAGCCTGCCCGGCCTGCACGGGCCGCGAGGCCGCGTGATGCCGGAACGGGTGATCACCAAGGCGCCGAGCGCCGAACTGAAGCACGACCAGACCGACCAGGACAGCTTGCCGCCCTACGACACGCTGGACGCGATCCTGGCCGGCCTGGTCGAGGGCGAACGCTCGGTCGCCGACATGGTGAGGCAGGGGTTCGACCGCGCCACCGTGGTGCGCGTTTGGAAGATGCTGGACCGGGCCGAATACAAACGGCGCCAGGCGCCGCCCGGCGTGAAGATCTCGTCGCGCGCGTTCGGGCGGGACCGGCGCTACCCGATCACCAACGGCTACACGGGCCTCGTCGCGTGAGCGACGTCTTAAGGATAGGTTTCGCGTGAGCGACGTCTT